>JBJMOZ010000157.1:0-12189 GCA_045803465.1 Gemmatimonadales bacterium
AGCCGCCCGCGGTGCTGTTGCACCCATCGATCACCTTGCGCGATGATCCGTGGCTCGAGCTGCGTCCAGGCTCGCGCGCCATCGACGATGACGGGGTCACCACGTGGCCGCAGACGCTCATCGAGGAAGGCGTGGTAGGCCACGGGGCCGTCGATCTGGAATCGGGTGCCGCCATGCAGCGGCCCGCCACCGGCCACTGTCGGCGGACCACCTTCGGCCGCCCGCACGCTGGCTTCTCCAACCTGCTGCTCGCGTCCGGCGAGGCGTCGCTCGCCGAGCTGATCGGCGCACTGGCGGATGGACTGCTGGTGGAGCGCCTCGCCGGCACCTGGGGAATCGGCCGCGCCGGCGCGCTCCACCTGCCCGTGGCGCTCGGCTACCGGGTGCGGGGCGGGGAAGTACAAGGTCGCATCGAGGGCGCGGTCCTGGCCGGCAACGCCTTCGATGCGCTGTCGAGGGTAAGCGCGGTGTGCCAGGATCGCACGTGGGTCGGGAGCGCGTTCCTGCCGGCGCTGCTGGTGGAGGGATTGTCGGTGGCTGGCGACTGAGCGTCCGGTTGCAACCTTCCGGGGCCGGGTCCCGTCAAATCCTTGACCACGCCCTTTCCGGAGGCCCGATGCCGTCGAGTGCCCGTCTGACCGTGATCGCACTGCTGCTACCCGCCTCGCTCGCGGCCCAGCAGCAGTACACCCTCGAGGGCGAGCGCGTCGCCATCTACAATGTTGCCGGCGAGGTGTCGCTTTCGGCGGGCTCCGGGGCCGCCGTCACCGTCACTGCCACCCCGCGGGGTGCCCAGGCGGCGGCGCTGAAGTTCGCCCAGGGCGAGGTGCAGGGCCAGGAGACCTTCCGCGTCATCTATCCCGACGGCGACATCGTCTACCCGGCGCTCGGCCGGGGCAGCCAGACCACGCAGCGCATCAACGCGGACGGCACGTTCGGCAACTCCGATCGCGGACGCGGCCGCAAGGTCCGCATCGTCGGCAGCGGCGGCGGCACCGAGGCGCATGCCAACCTCGCCATCAACGTGCCGGCCGGCCACGGCGTCGCCATCTATCTCGCAGCCGGCACCGTGACGGCCACGAACGTGAACGGCTCGCTCTCGTTCGACCTCTCGAGTGCCAACCTCAAGATCAATGGCGGAAGGGGCGAGATCTCGGCAGACATCGGCTCGGGCGACGTGGACGTCTCCGGCACGGACGGTCCGCTCGACATCGACACGGGATCGGGCGACGTGCGGCTGACCAACGTGAAGGCGAGCTCGCTCAAGGTCGATACGGGCTCGGGAAGCGTGATCGCGAGCGGTCTTGACGCGACGCACACGGCGATCGACGCGGGCTCGGGCGACATCGAGCTGCTCGCATCGCAATCGCCTGAAGCGGAGCTGGAGAGCGGCAGCGGGGACATCACGGTCGAGCTCGCCGGCGCGCTGGGCAATCTCGACGTCGAGACCGGCTCGGGCGACATCCTCTTGCGCCTGCCCGCGAGCACCGGCGCCAAGGTGTCGATCGAGACCTCGAGCGGGCAGATCGAGACCGACTTCACGATGCAGGTCACCCGCACTGGCCGCGAGGAGCTCGCCGGCACCATCGGCGACGGCGCCGGGCGCATTTCGGCCGAGTCCGGCTCGGGCGACGTACGCCTGCAGAAGCGCTGAACGCACGCGGCAACACCGGACACGCGAACGGCGGCTCGAGTGAGCCGCCGTCTTCGTTCCAGCGTCCTGCGTCGATCACGCCACGCCGAGCGCCTCGTTGTAGCTCAAGCCCTGCGTCATCCGGTCGTAGACGATGCCGAGGGTCTCCGGCGCACCGGCGAGGAAGCGGGCTCGCGCATCACCGCGCGACGGGCACTCCACCTGCATCACGGCCGTGACCTGCCCCGACAGTCGCCCGAGAAACTCGGCCAGCATGCCGCACGAGACGTGGCACGAGGGATACTCGCTCGTGCCCGGCTCTCCGGCTTCGGCCCACTCGCTGGCGTCGAGGGCCAGCACGGCATCGCCGAGCTTCGTGGCGGAAAGCTCGCCCCATCCCATCTCGCGGAAGAAGCGGCCGAACACCTCGCTGAGGTAGCGCTCGTCGAGATCGGCCGCGTCGGCGAGTCCATACTCGCGCTGCAGCCAGGCGCCGAAGGCATCGTACAGTTCGCCGCCGCCCGCGAATCCCGCCTCCTGGAGGTATTGGGAGGCCTGCGCGCCCGCCTCGCGTTCCAGGCTTGCGCGAAGCTGCTGCAGGGCTCGCCGGCCGATGCCGACGCAGTGCGTGCTGGAGAGGAATGAAGCGTCCATGGAGCCTCGCGGGATGAGCTACGAGTCTAGGCCGGGCGGCCGAGGCGGCGCAAGAGTTCGGCTTCGTCGATGACCTCGACGCCAAGCGCCTGTGCCTTCTCCAGCTTGGAGCCGGCCTCGTCGCCGGCCACGACGGCGGTGGTCTTCTTCGACACGCTGCCCGTCACCTTGCCGCCGGCGGCTTCGATGAGGGCCGCGGCCTCGGTGCGGCTCAGCGTCGGCAGCGTGCCCGTGAGCACCCACGTCGTGCCACTGAACGCACCTTCGACCGCACCCGTGGCTGCGCCGGGCTCGGTGAAGTCGAGCCCGGCCGTTCGCAGCCGCTCGACGAGCTCCCGGTTGCGCGGCTCGTGGAAGAAGCTGACGATGGCCTCGGCGATGGCGTGGCCGATGCCAGGGACGTCGTCGATGGCCTCGAGCGACGCCCCGGCAAGCCGGTCCAGCGTGCCGAAGTGCCGGGCCAGCAGCCGCGCCACTTCCTTTCCGACGTGCCTGATGCCGAGTCCGTAGAGCAACAGCGAGAGCGGCCGTTCCTTCGAGGCGGCGATGCCGTCCACGAGCAGGCGGGCCGACTGCGCCCCGAACCGGTCGAGCTGTTCCAGCGTCGCGCCGTCGAGGCGGTACAGGTCGGCCACGTCGTGAATCAGCCCGGCGTCGAGCAGTTGTCGCACACGCTCCTCGCCCAGGCCACGAATGTCCATCGCGTTGCGGCCGGCGAAGTGCACGATGCCCTCGAACAGGCGTCCCGGGCACGTGGCATTCGGGCAGTAGCGCACGATCTCGCCTTCGGGCCGCTCCGTCGGCGTGCCGCAGGCCGGGCACGTCTCGGGCATCCGGAACGGACGCTCCTTGCCCGTGCGGCGGTCGCGCAGGGGGCCGAGCACCTGCGGGATCACCTCGCCGGCGCGCACCACCTCCACCCAGTCGCCTTCGCGCACATCCTTCTGCGCGATGATTTCCTCGTTGTGCAGCGTCGCCGCCGAGACGGTGACGCCGGTGATCACCACCGGCTCGAGTTCCGCCCACGGCGTCAGCGCGCCGGTGCGCCCCACGTTCACGTGGATCTTCCGGAGCTGGGTCACGGCCACCTCCGGCGCGAACTTCCGCGCGACGGCCCAGCGCGGTTCGCGGTCGCTGACGGTGCCGAGATCGCGCTGCAGCGCGAGGCTGTTCACCTTCACCACGACACCGTCGGCGGCGAAGGGAAGGGTGGGAATGGCCTGCTCGAGCTCGTCGACCGCATGGTTTGCCGCCTCGAGCCCCTTCGCGAGCCGCTTGTGCGGTTCGACCGAGAAGCCCCACGCGGCCAGACACTCGAGCAGATCCCACTGCGTGGCGACGTCCAGCCGGCCCTCCACGACCTCCACCGTGTACGCGTGGAAGCGGAGCCGGCGTTTGCGCGTGATCGCGGGGTCGAGCTGTCGAAGTGCGCCTGCCGCCGCGTTGCGCGGATTGGCGTACAGCGGCTCGCCCTCGGCCACGCGCTCGGCGTTCACCTTCACGAAGCTCTTGAACGGCAGGTAGACCTCGCCGCGCACCTCCATGCGCGCGGGCCAGCTCGAACCGGCCAGTTGCAGTGGCACGTCGGGAATGGTGCGCAGGTTGGCGGTGATCTCCTCGCCGATCACGCCGTTGCCGCGCGTCGCGCCCTGCGCCAGCGCACCGTGCTCGTAGGTGAGGTTGACGGCGGCGCCGTCGATCTTCACCTCCACGACGTAGCCCGCATCGAGTACGCGCTCGTCGCGGCGGACGATGCGCTTCTCCCACGCGGCCAGCTCCTCCGCGGTGAAGGCGTTCGCCAGGGAGAGCATGGGGCGGGCGTGCTTGACCTTCGCGAGTGCCGAGGCGGGCGCGGCGCCGACGCGCCGCGTGGGACTGTCCGGGGTGCGGAGTGCGGGATGCTCCGCCTCGAGCTGCTGCAGCTCGCGGAAGAGGCGGTCGTACTCGATGTCCGAGAGTTCCGGTGCATCGAGCACGTAGTAGGCGTGATTCGCGCGCGTCAGCAGTTGGCGCAACTGCGCGGCCCGCTCGGCGAGCCCCGCCGCGGAGCCCGCCTTGCTCACCGGCCGGTGGCCTCCTGTGCCAGTACCGTCATGGTGACGCCGACGAGTCGGTCCATCTCGGCCGAGCTGGCGCGGGAGAGCACGCTCTCCTGCCATGGACCCTGCTTCTCGGCGAAGGTGTCGAGCAGCCGGCGCATGTATCCGAGCAGGGCGGCGCGCTCGCGGTCCTGGGCCTGGGTCGCGGACTCGCCGCCGTGTCGCTCCTGCAGCCGTTCGAAGCGGTGCGCGTTGCGCAACGCCTTCGCGGTGAGGTTCGCCACCACCTTGCAGAACTGGATGTCGGCCTCGGAGAAGGTCGGGCCGTCGCGGAAGGTGCGCAGGAAGATCGCGCCGATGGCGACCCCTCGCCACGTGATGGGCACCACCGTGATGGTCTTCACCCGGCGGCTGAGCAGGGTGCCACGCGCGCCCCGCAGTGCCGGGTCATCGGCCCAGTCGGCGATGAACACCGTCTCGTTGGTCTGCAACGCCCGCTTGAGCTCGGGGTACCGGTCCACATCCACGACGTAGTTCCGGATGCTCGGATCCTCGTAGGACGCCACCAGGCGCACCGTCTGTCCGCCCCGGTCGGCCAGGAAGATCGACGAGCGGTCGAGGCCGAACGTCTCGCCGAGGCGCCGCGCAACGGCCTGCACGATGTCGACGAAATGCAGCGAGCCGGCGATTTCCTGCAGGATCTCGATGATCGCCAGCAGGTGCCGGCGTTCCTGCTCCAGCGTCTGGACGCGCTGCTGGAGCCGGGTGGTCTCGTCCGGTTCGGTCGGGGCGAGCGGGATGGCCATGAACGCTCCGCGGCGTGGGAGGAAGTGGGCGGAAAGCTATACCGCGGCGCGCCGCCAAGCCACGGAGTACGGTCCTTGGTGTATCAATGGTAGTCAGGTAACTTTCGACTGTACGGGCAGTTGCGGGTCGGCACCACGGCGGGCCCGCGGGACGTGCCCGGTGAAGGGAGCAAAGCCATGTTCGAACGGGAAGAGTCGAGCCGCGGTGGCGGCTTCGCGATGGGACTGGTGATGGGCGCGCTGCTGGGCGCCGTCGTAGCGCTCGCCTACGCGCCCGAACGCGGCGAGGTGACGCGCCGGAAGATGAAGCGGCGCCTGCGCGACGCGGGCGAGACGGCTCGCGAGGCCCTGACCGATGCGGCCGGTGAGATGCGCGACGAGGTATCCAAGCGTCGGCGTGATATCGCCCGCAACCTGGGCGTCTGACGCAACACCATGCGGGGCGGCCTCGGCCGCCCCGGCTCATTTGCCCTTGATCTGCTCGAGCAGGGCGTGCGCATCACGGACGTAGGTCGGGTCCGACGCGTCCTGCCTCGGCAGCGAGGGAATCTTCTCGAGCTGCACCCGTGCCTCGGCGTACTTGTGGCGGTCGATGTAGACCTCCGCGAGGTCCAGCCGGTGATAGATGAAGGTCGGGTTCAGCTCCACCGCACGCTCGAGGTACTTCTGCGCCTCGTCCCAGCTCGCCACGCTGAAGCGCTTGCCGCCCATGAAGGACTTCGCGAAGAAGCGCTCCACGCTCGAAAGCCGCATGATCTCCGCGTTCCAGCGACCGAGCACGTGGTACGCGCCATCGTGCCGATGGTCGATCCCGAGCGCTGCGGTGGAGAAATCATAGATCTCATTCGCCGACTTCACCCGTTCCTTGGGACTCTTGGTCAGTGCGGCGCGTCCAACGGCGTTCGAGAGCACGAAGAGCGCCTCGGCGCGCCGTGGATCGATGGCCACGGCGCGGCGCGACAGTTCCTCGGCACGCTCGTACAGCCGGTCGCGCGCCGGATCGCGCACCGAGTCGGGAGTCTCCTTGCCGATGTCGACGAGCGTCAGGGCGGCCTTCCAGTTCGCCGCGTAGTCCATGGAGTCCCGTGCGAGAGCCGCGTCGTAGGCCGTGAGGGCGGCCTTCAACTCGAAGCGGTTCCGGGCGGAATCGCCGCGGGCCACGAGGGCCGACGCCGTGATGGTACCCGGCGCATCCTGCGCGACGAGGCGCGTCGCGAGAGGCCCGGCGGCGAGGGCGAGCAGGAACCAAGGGCGCATGCACGGTCTCCAAGGCGGTGGCAATGAGGCACGAATGCTCGTCAGCGCCCTGATCGAGCGCAAGCGTGATGGCGATGAACTCGCACCGGGGGAGTGGCGGGAGGTCGTGGCGTCCTACGTGGCGGGGCGGGTGCCCGACTACCAGATGAGCGCCTTGCTCATGGCCGTCGTGTGGCGCGGTCTCACGCCCGAGGAACTGCGCGCCCTCGCCGGCGCCATGCTCGATTCGGGCGCCCGCCTCCGCTGGGATGGCATCGACCGCCCGGTGGTCGACAAGCATTCCACCGGCGGCGTCGGTGACAAGACGTCGCTGCTGCTGGCGCCGATGCTCGCGGCGTGCGACGTCGCCGTTCCGATGATCTCCGGTCGCGGCCTCGGCCACACCGGTGGCACGCTCGACAAGCTCGAGGCCATTCCGGGCTTTCGTACCCGTCTCACGCTGCCCGAGGCCACGGCGCAGGTGCGCCGCATCGGCGCCGCGATGCTCGGTCAGACCGACGAGATCTGTCCCGCCGATCAGAAACTGTATGCACTGCGCGACGTGACGGGCACCGTGCCGTCGGTGCCGCTCATCGCAGCGAGCATCATGTCGAAGAAGCTCGCCGAAGGACTCGATGCGCTCGTGCTCGACGTGAAGCGCGGCAGCGGCGCCTTCCTTACCGATGACCCGCGCGCGATCGGCCTGGCGCGAACCATGATCGCGTTGGGCGAGGCCGCCGGTTGCCACACCGTCGCCGTGGTGACGGCCATGGACCGTCCGCTCGGCCATGCCTGCGGCAACGCGCTCGAGGTGGAAGAGGCCATCGCAGGCCTCCGCGGCGAAGGGCCCACCGACCTCATGACGGTGACGTGTGCACTCGGCCGGGAGCTGCTGCGCGCCTCCGGCGTGGTGGCCGATGCGGCGGCTGCGCAGGCACGCCTCGACGACGTGCTCCGCAGCGGCGCCGCGCTCGATCGCTTCCGCCAGATCGTCGAGGCGCAGGGTGGCAACCCGCGCATCGTGGACGATCCGGGAGCGCTACCGCAGTCCACACATCGCGCCATCTACGAAGCGCCCGTGGCAGGCATCATCATGACCGTCGCGCCGCGGCCCATCGGCCACGGCGTCATCAAGCTTGGCGGCGGGCGCACTCGTCTTGGCGACGCGGTGGATCCGTCGGTGGGCTTCGTGATCACGGTGAAGCCGGGCCAGCGCGTGTCGCGCGACGAGCCCCTCGCCACGATCCACGCTCGCGACGATGCCGGACTCACCGCCGGACGGCGAGCGCTCGACGAGGCCATCACCATCGGCGAGGCCGGCGCCCCGCTGCCGCTCCTGTCGCACCGCATCACCGCACGCTGGGAGGAGGTGCTCGCGTGACATCACCATTCGTAGGGCTTCTCGCCGCCATCGCGCTGGTGCTCTGGTTCCGGGCACGTCGGCGCCGCCGGCGCGTGCCGGGCGGCCCGATCATCCATCGCGACCTTCTCGAGCAGGCCGAGCGCGAGGTGCGCGGCATGCCCTCCGCGCCGCGACCCGGCACCGACGATCTCGACTGGGGGCCCGGTCGTCCCCGCTCGCCCATCCACCTGTGAGGGTCGCGGGGAAACTCCGGACGACGAATGACGTAGTTTTCGGTCTCCCTTCGAACGGTTTCAGGACGTGAGCCACGGTGAGCCGATCACGCTCGAGCGCCTGCAGGAGGCGCTCGGTGCCGACTACGAGATCATCCGGCCCCTCGGGCACGGCGGGATGGCCACGGTCTGGCTGGCGCGCGAGCGTGCCCTGAAGCGACTCGTCGGCATCAAGGTGCTCGATCCCGACCTCGGCGGCAGCGCCACCTTCCGCAGCCGGTTCCAGCTCGAGGCCGAGACCGCAGCCCAGCTGCAGCACCCCAACATCGTGCCGATCTTCCGCGTGGGCGAAGCCGGTGGACTGGCGTACTACGCCATGGCCTACGTCGAGGGCGAGAGCCTCGCCGACCGCCTGCGGGGACGCACGCGCCTGGAGTTCGCCGAGGCGCGACGCCTCGCCGCCGAGGTCGCGGCCGCGCTCGGCGCCGCGCATCGGCGTGGCATCATCCATCGTGACGTCAAGCCGCAGAACGTGCTGCTCGACCGCGAGACTGGCCGCGCGATGGTGACCGACTTCGGCATCGCGAGCGTGGCCGCGGCCCACGCGAAGTCCGACGAAGAGGGTCGCCTCACCAATGCCGGCATGGTCATGGGGACGCCGCGCTACATGAGCCCCGAGCAGACCAGCGGCGAGCGTGCCCTCACGCCGGCGTCGGATCTTTATGCGCTCGGCGT
The DNA here is from genome assembly GCA_045803465.1 of Gemmatimonadales bacterium. GTDB lineage: Bacteria > Gemmatimonadota > Gemmatimonadetes > Gemmatimonadales > GWC2-71-9 > JAGGAG01. The sequence continues at coordinate 8,679 of JBJMOZ010000157.1, forward strand.
CATGCTGTACGAGATGCTGAGCGGGACGTATCCCTATCGTCTCGGCGATCCGCCGAACTACATGCTGGCACACATCGCCGGCACCCCCATTCCCCTCGTCACCCGCGTGGGCGACGTACCCGAGGACCTCGAGCGCCTCGTGGGTGAGCTGCTCGCGAAGGAACCGGCGGAGAGGATCGGTTCAGCGGAGACGGTCGTCGAGCAGTTGCGTTCGGGCGCCGAGTCGTCGGGGAGCGGCGAGCGCCGCCTTCGCGCCAGCCGCCGCCGCAGGTTCGTGCCCGCGCTGCTGGCGCTGATCGCCGTGCTGCTCGGCGTCGCGACGGTGTTCGGTCGCGGCCGCAACGACGTGCCGAACGGTGTGGACCCGCGCCGGTCCCTGCTCATCGGATTCTTCGACAACACGCAGCAGAAGCCGGAACTCGACTGGCTCCGCGTGGGCGGCGTGGACCTGCTCGGTCAGGCGCTCGGCGGCTGGCGCGATCTCACGGTCGTCGACGCGGAACGTCTGCTCGACCTCGCGCGCCGACTCGACGTGGACCCGAAGGCGCGCCTCAGCCAGGAGGACGTGCTCCGCCTGGCGCGCGAAGCAGGCGTCTGGACGGCCACGGTGGGTTCGGTGAGTCAGTTCGGCGACTCGTTGTCGTTCACGCTCAAGGTCTACGACGTGGTGCGGGGCGAACTGCTGACGACCGCGCGCGCCGCCATACCCGATACCGGCGACGTGCCCGGCGCCTTCCGCCTGCTTGCGCGCGAGGTACTCGCCACGGCAGGCGCACCGACGCAACTGGCCGACGTGGAGCCCCCCACGCACAGCATCGCGGCCTATCGCGCCTACATCGAGGGCATCCAGGCACGCAGCCGGTGGGACATCCCCGAGGCCGAGCGCGCGTTTCGGCGCGCGGTGGCGGCCGATCCCGGCTTCGCTCTGGCCTACTACGAGCTGAGTCAGGCGCTCTCCATCACCGAGGCCTTCAATCCGAGCGGTGCATTCCTGGCCGCGGCCGACAGCGCGCTGCGGTACGCGGCCAAACGACCGCCGCGCGAGCGCGCGCTGATCGAGGGTTATCACGCCATCATGCACGCCGACCTGCCTCGTGCCCGCGCGACGCTGCAGGCGCTGGTGGCGGAAGACTCGCTGCGGTCGGATGCCTGGTTCTGGCTGGGCTTCGCGTCCCAGTACGATTTCACCCTGCGGCGCGATGCCGCCGGGCGCGAGGTCCTCCCGGCCGACCAGACGCTCTCGCTGCGCGCCTACACGCGCGCCGTCGAGCTCGACGGCAGCGATCATCGCTTCTACCTGCAGCTTGCGGCGCTGCTGTCCAACACCGGCCTGCGCGATGCCGAGCGGGTGCCCTCCTACCGCGAGCCCCCGCCCAACAACTTCCAGTCCTTCTTCCAGCGGGCGCCGACGAACTGGTACACGCCGGTGCTGCGCGGCGATCGGATCTCGCTGCTTTCCGCCGACTCGCTCGCACGCCTGCGGCCGGGAGAGCTCGACTCGCTACGGCGCGCGGCGCGCGACCGCGCCGGTCTCGTCGTGCGCCGCTGGATCAGCATCGCGCCCGACGAGGGCACGGCGTACCTGATGCTCGCGCGCCTGGAGTACGACGACAAGTCGTACGATGGAGCGCTGCGCGCCATGGACAAGGCCGAGTCGCTGCACGCCTTCACCCAAGCGCCGATTCCGCTGCAGCGCCTCGGCGTGCTCATGGCGGCGCGGCGCTTCGAGCGGGCCGCGGTCATCGGCGACAGTCTCGCGCCCATCGGCGGGACGCCCGCGCCGCTCGCCTCTCCGCTGTTCGGGATGGCCGTCGCGCAGCACCTGTTCCTGCACGGCCGCCTGCGCGAGGCGACCGCGACGTGGAGCCGTGCACATACGGAGCTGCGTCGCTTCGAGAGCTCGCCGGCGCTCGGACGACGGCAGGCGCTCGTGGACACGGTGTTGCCGATCACCTTCGGGGCGCGAGCGGGAACCCTCTCGCCGGGCGTGTACCGACAGACGGGGCAGGTGGGCGAGCGTTACGTCGCGACGGCGCCCGCGGACGAGCAGCCGCAGCTGCGACGCCAGCTGGCGCGCACGATGCTCCTCGGCGCGGCCGCCCTCGGCGACTCGGCGGCGGCTCGGAAGTGGCGACGGGTGTGGGGCAACGACAGCCTGCTGAGCCTCGATGCCGCGGCCATGGCGGCCGCCGGCGATCGTACGGCCGCGCAAGGCCTCTACAGTCGCGCCGAACGCGACACCACGTCGGACGCGGTGCACTTCTTCGCGCTCGGCGTCGCGGCCCAGGCGCTGGGTCGGCCCGACGATGCCGCGAGGCACTACGCGCGGCTCGACTCGATCGACGTCGAGTCGTCCAACTGGGCGCTGGTGAGCCGTTCCTTTGCGCGCAGGGGCGAGGTGGCCGCGCAACTCGGCGACACGGCCGCGGCACGCCGGCACTACGACACGTTCATCGGGCTCTGGAAGGACGCGGATGCACCGTTGCAGTCCGAGGTGCAGGCAGCCCGGCGTGCGCGAGACGAGCTCAACCAGCCGCCGGCCCGATGAGGCGCTGCGCCGCTACTCGAGCGCCAGGTCGTTCCCGAACGCCTTCAGCAGCTGGTCGTCGTACCGGTCGGCGAGCTGCGCCGTCTGGCCGATCACCTCGCGCAGCTCACCCTCGGTGAGGTCCTCGACGAACCGTCCGGCGCCGAGCCAGATGGCGTCCTGATTGTCGAGGGAGAAGGCGGCCACGTCGGCCATCTCGTGATTCAGGCTCAGCAGCGTACGGAACAGGTCCTCGCCGCCTTCCTTCGGCGCGCGCAGCAGGCGGAACTTGACCTGCAGCACCGCATCCACGCCCTCGGTGTCGGCACCGAGGATGGCGACGTAGCCCATCGACGAGCCGTGGTGCACCACCCAGGCGTCGTCGCCGAGGGCGACGTGATTGGCGTCCTCGCCCAGCTCGACGAGGATCGCCGGGATGCGCTGCCGCAGTTCAGCCAGGTTCATGCTCAGATGTCCAGGTTGGTGGCGTACTTCGCGTTCCGCTCGATGAAGAGCCGGCGCGGCTCCACCTCGTCGCCCATCAGCTCGTCGAAGAGCGTGGAGGCCTGCACCGCGTCCTCCATGGTCACGCGCAGCACCGTGCGACGCGCCGGGTCCATGGTGGTCTTCCAGAGCTGGTCGGGGTTCATCTCGCCGAGGCCCTTGTAGCGCTGGATGTTCACGTTGCCGCGGCCGTCCGGGCCGGCGAGCCGTCTGGCGATCTCGTCGCGCTCCTCCTCGGCATAGGCGTAGTGCTCCTCCTTGCCGCGTGCCACGCGGTACAGCGGCGGCTGTGCGATGTAGACGTGCCCGCCATCGATCAGCCTCGGCATCTGCCGGTAGAAGAACGTGAGCAGCAGCGTCCGGATGTGCGAGCCGTCCACGTCGGCGTCCGTCATGATGATGACGCGGTGGTACCGCAGCCGCTCGATGTCGAAATCCTCGACGCCGATCCCGCAACCGAGCGCCGCGATCATCGTCTTG
>JBJMOZ010000197.1:0-3322 GCA_045803465.1 Gemmatimonadales bacterium
GATGGCCGGAATGAGGCCGGCATTGACCATCTCGAGCAGGTCGTCGTCTTCCAGCCCCGGCGGAGCTTCCCGCAGCACGATCGGCGGCTTCCCCTGCGCCTGGAACGAGTCGTTGAGTGCGAGCAGGCCGCCGGTGTAGCCGCCCTGTTTGCGGGCGAAGACTTCCTGGCCTGCCAAATCCCTGACGGAAGCGATCTTCGGCGCGCCGGGGCCGGTGACGAGGATCTGGCGCACCTTCGTGCGCGTCGGATCGCTGAAGTCGACGAGCTTTCGGAGCTCGGGCGTCACGGTGAGTTGCGCCGCCACTAGATCCACCTTGCCCTCGATGAGCGCCGGCACCAGGAGGTCGCGCGGCAGCGGCAGGAAGACCACGTGGATGCTGTTGCTGTTGCCTGTCTTGAAGTGCTTGTTGAGCCGCTCTTCCATGAGCCGCCCGTACTCGTACACGACGCCGCGCTGCACGCCCTTGTCGACGAAATAGAAGGAACGGTTGAACGTCGTGCCGACCCGTACCGTCCGTCGCTCGACCATCGCGTCGAGGTCGCCGGTCGACGGCTTCAGCAGCGCGTCGCGCACCACCGGGGAGAGTTGGGTTTCGAGTTCGGAGGGGGGCAGCGGGGCATCCGCCTCTTCCGAGGTCACCGCCTGCGGCTGCTCTTTCGCTCGCTCGCCACCGCACGCCGAGAGCGCTGTCACGATACCGGCGAGCGGAAGCAGGACCAATTCGATGCTTGTTTTCATGCGCACCTGCACGTCAAGTCCGCGCCCGAGTGCTACCGGATGCGGGAAAGCGCGAGAAGGCGGTTCGCGGCCTCGTTCAGCGTTGCTTCCTTCTTGCAGAAGGCGAACCGAACCATCCGTCGCGACGGATCCTTCACGCTGAAGAAGCTCGATCCCGGCACCGGCGTCACGCCAATCTCCCTCGTGAGCCACTCGGCGAACTGCGTGTCGGGCAGGTCGCTCACGGCGGAATAATCGGCCAGGATGTAGTAGGCGCCCGCCGGCTTCTCGGCCCGGAAGCCGTGCGAGGTGAGCACCCCGTGCAGCAGATTCCGACGGCCGCAGTATTCGCAGGCGAGCTGCCTGTAGAACCCGTCGTCGAGCTGCTCGAGCGCGTCGGCCACCGCCTCCATGAGCGGGGCGGGTGCGCCGACGGTGAGGAAATCATGCACCTTCCGGATGGACGACGTAACTGCCGCGGGCGCCACGGCCCAACCAATGCGCCATCCCGTCACGGCGAACGTCTTCGACGCGCCGCTGATGGTGATCGTCCGCTCGGCCATGCCGGGGAGCGAGGCGATGGGCACGTGCGCGCCGTCGTAGCGAATGTGCTCGTAGATCTCGTCGGTGACCGCCCACGCATCGAACCGGACGCACAGCTCCGCGATGTGCTCGAGCTCCTCGCGCGAGAAGACGCGGCCGGTGGGATTCGCGGGACTATTGAGGATGATCGCCTTCGTCTTCGCTGAAAACGCGGCGCTGAGCCGGTCGAGGTCGAGCGCGCCGCCGATGGGAAGCGGCACGTGCCTGAGCGTGGCGCCGCACAGGATGGCATCCGGCCCGTAGTTCTCGTAGAACGGATCGAACACCAGCACTTCGTCGCCCGGATCGATGATGGCCATCAGGCTCGCCACCATCGCTTCGGTGGATCCGCAGGTGACGGTGATCATCTGCTCGGGATCGACCGCCATCCCGTACCACTCGTGATATTTGCGCGCGAGCGCCTCGCGCAGACGACGCGAGCCCCACGTGATGGCGTACTGGTTCACGTCGGCCATGATGGCCTTCGCCGCCGCCTGCTTGATCACGTCCGGGGCGGGGAAGTCCGGGAAGCCCTGCGCCAGGTTGATCGCCTGATGTTCGCGGGCGAGGGTGGACATGCCGCGGATCACCGATTCGGTGAAGCCGGCGGTGCGGTGGCCATATCTGGGCATGCCTCGAAGATAAGCGAACCGAGTCCCGCCGCGACGCGGCTCAGCGCGCCAGGGCCCGAAGCAGCTCCTCCAACGGCCGCGCGTTGAGCACGTCCTTCGCCTGCACCCAGCCGCGCCGCGCCTGGGTGACACCCCAGCGCATGAAGCCCAGCTCGCCGGTCGCGTGAGCGTCGGACGAGATCACCAGCTTCACGCCCGCCTCCAGCGCCTGCCGCGTCAGTACCTCGTCCATGTCCATGCGCTCGGGCTGCCCGTCGATCTCCATGGCGACACCGTGATCGGCGCAGGCCTTCGCCACCGTGGGGAAGTCGTAGCTTGCCGGCGCCCGGCGCCCGATGCGCCGCCCGGTGGGATGGCCGAGGATCATCACGCGCGGATGCGACACGGCACGCACCAGGCGGCGCGTCTGCTCGCGGGACGGCAGCGTGAAGTTGGAGTGGAACGTGACCAGCACCACGTCCAGGGCGGCGAGTGCCTCGTCGGGCAGGTCGAGCGACCCGTCCGCCAGGATGTCGATTTCGGCACCCTTCAACACGCGCAGGCGCGTGAGCTTCGCATTGAGCTTGTCGATGCGTCTCGCCTGCTTGCGAAAGCCCGCCGCGTCCATGCCGCCCGTCACGCGCACCGCCGGCGAGTGGTCGGTGATGGCGAGGTACTCGTAGCCCAGCGCGTCGGCCGCGTTCGCCATCGTCTCGAGCGTATCGCGGCCGTCGCTGTCGAGGGAATGGGTCTGCAGGTCGCCGCGGATGTCTGAGAGCTCGATGAGGCGTGGCAACGCGTTGCGCTCGGCGGCCTCGAGCTCGCCCGTGTCCTCGCGCAGCTCGGGCGGGATCAAGGGCAGGCCGAAGGCCGCGTACACCTCTGCTTCGGTACGCCCCGCGATGGTCTCCTCTCCGCGATGGAGGCCGTACTCGTTCAGTCGCCAGCCCCGCATCTGGGCGCGGCGACGCAGCGCTACGTTGTGGGCCTTCGACCCGGTGAAATAGTGCAACGCGGCACCGTACGACGCCGGCGCCACCACTCGCAGGTCCACCTGCAGGCCATTCGCCAGTCGTACAGTGGCCTTCGTGCCCCCGCTCGCGACCACCTCCACCACCTGCGGAAGGGAGCAGAACGCGTCGATGACCGGCGCCTCCTCGGGTGCCGACGCAAGGATGTCGAGATCGGCGATCGTGTCGCGACCGCGACGGAAGCTGCCGGCGAGCTCGCAGGCCTCGACGCCCGGCACGCGCGCGAGTCGCGTCACGATGTACTCCGCGAGCGCCGCCACCGAGGAGCGAAGCACCCGCTGCTCACCCTCGCTCGTCCGTGCCGCGAGGGCCTCGAGCAGCCTTGTCTCCGTGCGCTCACCGAACCCCGGTACGGTGCGCACCTTGCCCGCTCGCAAG
>JBJMOZ010000200.1:0-4920 GCA_045803465.1 Gemmatimonadales bacterium
CCTGTTCCTGATCGTCACCTACAACGGCCTCATCCGACTACGGAACATGGTCGACGAGGCATGGAACCAGATCAGCGTGCAGCTCAAGCGGCGGCACGACCTGATCCCGAACCTGGTGAACACCGTGAAGGGCGCGATGGAGTTCGAGCGCGGCACGCTCGAGGCCGTCATCTCGGCGCGCGCCAAGGCGCTCTCGGCGACGGGCGTCGCGGCCACCGCGAAGGCGGAAGGCGAACTGACGCAGGCGGTCGGGAAGCTCTTCGCGCTGGCGGAGAACTACCCGGAGCTCAAGTCGTCGGCCAACGTGCTGCAACTGCAGGAGGAGCTCGGCGGCACGGAGAACAAGATCAGCTTCGCACGCCAGCTCTACAACGACACGGCGACGCAGTACAACACGAAGCAGGCGCAGTTTCCCACGAACCTCGTCGCGGGCCTCGCCAAGGCATCGCCGGCCGAGCTGTGGCAGATCACGGACGAAGGGGAGCGGGCGGTGCCGAAAGTACAGCTGTAGGCGGACGGCGCTGCATGAAGAGAGGGCTCCGAATCCGTTCGGAGCCCTCCGTCATTCTGCCGTCCTGCCTCCTCGCCGACCCGACTACTTCGCCGAATCATCCAGAAACGTCAACGCCTGCCGTCGCCGGATCACCATCTCGAGACCGCGATGCACGCGCGGGTCGAGGACCGTGTCGGCGAGGTCGCGCATGCGCTCGATGGCGGTGTCGGCGGGCATCTTCTCCTGGTACGGCCGCGCGGTGGTGAGCGCGTCGAAGATCTCCACCGCGCCGATGATGCGGGCGCCAAGCGGGATGGCCTCCGCGGCGAGGCGGTCCGGATAGCCGAAGCCGTCCCAGCGCTCGTGGTGGCTGCGCACCGAGGAGATCACGTCGCGAAGGTGCACGAGCGGCGCGAGGATCTGCGAGCCCACCAGCACGTGCTGCTTCACCTGGGCGTATTCCTCGTCGGTGAGCGGGCCCTGCTTGTTCAGGATCTCCTCGCGGATGCCGATCTTGCCGATGTCGTGCAGGCGGCCGGCGGTCCGCACCAGCTCGATGTCCTCGTCGCTCAGGTCGAGCTCGGCCGCCACCATTGCCGACAGGTCGGCGACGCGCGCCGAGTGGCCGCGCATGTACGGATCCTTGGCCTCGAGCGCGTTGACGAGCGCCTCGAGCGTGGCCACCGAGATGCGCTCGAGGTTCTCGCGCTCGAGGCGCACCTCGGCCGAACGCAGCACGACCTCGTCGCGCAGCCAGCGGTTGATGCGCTGCTCCTCGAGCAGGGCGTGCCGGCGCTGCAGGGCGCGCTGGATGGCGCGGCCGAGGTGCTCGAGGTCGACGGGCTTGATGAGATAGTCGGTGGCGCCGCGCTGCATGCAGAGCGTGGCGGTCGTGGCGTCGTTGACCGCGGTGAGCATGAGGATCGCGAGCGCGGGCTCGACCTCGAGCAGCTGCGGCACGAGCTCGACGCCGTTCATGCCGGGCAGGTCCACGTCGAGCAGCATGCCGGTGATCTTCTGCCGCCGCACGATGCCCAGCGCCTGCTCGGCCGTCACGGCCATCGCGACCTCGTAGCCCTGCTGCTCGAGGTAGCGGCCGATGGTCGTGCGGACGTGCTCCTCGTCGTCCACGACGAGGATGGTGATGGGGCCTTCGCTGGGCGCCTGACCGCTCACGTGATGCTCCTGCAAGACGCCAGACTCCCCGTGCAACGAGTCAGAACGCTCTAGGTGGTTGAATGGCATCGACTTGTGGCCTCTCGATGGATCGAATCAGCTCCCATCCCCTCGGGCTGACGGCCTGAAAACGGCCTGTCCGTCACCCAAGTGCAGGGGCCGCGCCACTGCCTAGTCGCGGCCGTCGACGAACTCGACGGCCACCCTCGCCGGGATGAGCCCCGCCGCAAAGGCGCGGTCGAGCAGCAGTTGCACGGCCTGTCGGCCGCGGGGGCCGTAGTCCACCGTCCAGTCGTTCACGTACATGCCGACGAAGGTGTCGGTGCGCTCCTCGCCGATGCCACGATTGAAGCGGCTGGCGTGTGCCAGCGCTTCCGCGCGGTGGGCGAGGCCGTACTCGATGCTCGCGCGGAGATCGCGGGCCACCTGGTTGATCACGTCGCGTCCGAGATCGCGCCGCACGACGTTGCCGCCGAGGGGAAGGGGCAGCCCGGTCTCGCGCAGCCACCACGCGCCGAGGTCCTCCCACAGCTGCAGCCCCTGATCCTGGAAGGTGAGCTGGCCCTCGTGGATGAGGAGCCCCACTTCCACCTCGCCGCGCGCCACGGCATCCTCGATCTCGTCGAAGGGCAGCACCACCGGCACCACCTCGGGCTGATAGAGCTGCAGCGCGAGCCATGCGGTGGTGAGGGTGCCGGGAATGCCGACCTTCCTCCCCTTGAGCGCGCTGCGCGGATCGTGGGGCGCGGGCGTCTTCGCCACGAGGCGCGGGCCGTAGCCATCGCCCATGGAGGAGCCGCTCGAGAGCAGCGCGTACGTGCCCGCGATGTGGGCGTAGGCGTGCACCGACACCGCGGTGATCTCGAGCTCGCCCGACAGCGCACGCCGGTTGAGCGACTCGATGTCCTGCAGCTCGTGCACGTAGCGCAGGTCGCCAGTGTCGATGTGGCCGTCGGCGAGCGCGTAGAACATGAACGCATCGTCGGAGTCGGGACTGTGGGCGACGCGGAGCGTGATGGTCATGGCGCGGTCCTGTACTCGTCGATGAGCGACTGGTGCTCGCGGTACTCGGGCCGATCGGAGCGGGCCGTCTCGGCGGCTACGCTGGCTGCGAAGTCGGCCCTGGCCTTCCGTTCGGCCGCGGTGTCGCCGGCGCTGCGCGCGGCCTCGGCCCGCATGATGTAGCCGAAGAGATGGTTGGGGTTCTGGGCGAGGATGGTGTCGGCCAACGCCCGCGCGGCCGGTGCATTGCCCGCGGCGACCTGGACGAGCCCGGCGTGCAGGCGCAGGTCGGCGTTGTGCTCGGGCAGCATGCCGTACGCCATCATCGCCATCGGGGCGAACTGCTTCGCGGCCCCCGTGTCGCCGGCCGCCATGGAACGCATGACGCGGTCGAAGAGCCGGTTGAAGCGCTCCTCGGGCGTCATGCTGGCGATGTCGACGTTGGAGGCCCCGCCGGCCCCGCCCGCGGCGGCACCGGCATCGCTACCGGCAAAGGGTGCGTTGCCGGCGTTGCCCGCATTGGGCATCAGTGGCGCCGCCGGCGGATTGTTCTTGTTGATGCCGGTCCAGGTGATGGCCGAGATCGCCGCGATGAGGACGAGGCCGAGGAAGAGCCACGGCGTGCGGTTCGTGGTCCTGGAACTCGCGACGGCGGCGGCGACGCCGGCCTCGCTCGTCGCGGGCGCGCCGCAACGATGGCAGAAGCGTGCGGTGGCTCGGAGCGCCGTGGCACATCGGGGGCAGGAGCGCGGCATGAGCGAGGTGCCGCACTGGGGGCAGAACCGGCCCTCGGCGGCCGCACCACATGCGGGGCAGGTAGTCGGCGTCGGAGCAGGGGCCGAGTCGGTCATGGTGTCGGGGTCATGAGGCGCGCAAATCTAATCCCACGGCGGGTTTCCCGGCACCGGAGCGCTGGCGATGGTCCCGGGTGCGTGTTAGCGTCCTAACGTTTCGGTAGCCTCGCATAGCATTGCCGACCCAAGGACATCGCATGGCCACAGGACGGGCACGCCGCGCCGAGCGGCCGGGCCTCGACGGCTTCCCGACCGACCTCGCCGGCGCCCGCAAGGGCGACGTGCGCGCACTCACCGACCGGTTCGGGGTCGACTTCCTCCGTCTCCAGTTCACCGACATCCTTGGCATCAACAAGAACGTCGAGGTGCCGCCGAGCCAGTTCGACAAGGCGCTCGACGGGGAACTGATGTTCGACGGCTCGTCGATCGAGGGGTTCGTGCGGATCGAGGAGTCGGACATGCTGCTCCGGCCCGACCTCGCCACCTTTCGCGTGCTGCCGTACGAGGAACAGGGGGCGCGGATCGCGCGCCTGCTGTGCGACATCCACAATCCCGACGGCACGCCCTTCGACGGCTGCCCGCGCAACACGCTCAAGCGCCAGATGGCTCGCGCCAAGGCGATGGGCTTCGAGATGATGGCGGGCTGCGAGGCGGAGTTCTTCCTGTTCGAGAAGGCGGCCGACGGCGCGCCCACCACCATCACCCACGACTACGCGTCGTACTTCGACCTCGGGCCGGTGGACAAGGGCGAGGAGATCCGCCGCGAGATCGTCGACGTGCTCGAGTTGATGGGCTTCGAAGTGGAAGCCGCGCATCACGAGGTGGCGCCGGGCCAGCACGAGATCGACTTCCGCTACGCCGACGCGCTCACCACGGCCGACCACCTCACGACCTTCAAGATGCTCGTACGCCAGGTGGCCAACCGGCACGGCTTCGTGGCGTCGTTCATGCCGAAGCCGATCCAGGACGTGCACGGCAGCGGCATGCATACGCACCAGTCGCTGTTCAGCGCGCCGGGCGTGAACGCCTTCGGCGATCCCGAGGCCGAGTTCGGGCTGTCGGCCACGGCGCTGCACTACATCGAGGGACTGCTGCAGCACGCGCGCGGCTTCTGCGCCATCACCAACCCGCTCATCAACAGCTACAAGCGCCTCGTGCCGGGATTCGAGGCGCCGGTGAACGTGACGTGGAGCGCGCGGAACCGCTCGCCCCTCGTGCGCATTCCCGATCGTCGCGGGCTTGGAACGCGCTGCGAGCTGCGCCAGCCCGACCCCGCGGCCAACCCGTACCTCGCGCTCACGGTGCAGATGGCGGCCGGGCTCGACGGCATCGAGCAGAAGCTCCCGTGCCGCGAGCCGGTGAACCGCAACATCTTCCGCATGAGCTATCGCGACCGGCGGAAGTACCGCATCGACGAGTTGCCGCGCGACCTGCACGAGGCGCTCGAGTTCCTGG
>JBJMOZ010000254.1:0-2897 GCA_045803465.1 Gemmatimonadales bacterium
AAGGCGATGCCCCCGCTGCCTTCGGCGCAGCGCAATACCTCGAGCCGTGTCTCCGCCTGCGCCGACGGGCGGCGCAGGATCCACCCGAGAGCCGCGCCGAGGGCGAGCGAAGAAAGCATCAGCAGCGCGGCGACGAGCAGCGGCGCACTCCGCCGCGGCTTCGCGGCCGGCAGCGCCACGGTGGTGTGCCCAGCTACGGGCATCGCCATCCAGTTGCTCTCCTCGAGCGCCGTGGCGAACTCGCGTGCGCTGGCCCAGCGGTCGACGGCAAGCTTCGACAGCGCCAGGTGCACCGCCGCCGCGACATGAGCCGGCACGGTGTCGCGATGCGACGCGAGCGGGGCGGGCTTCTCGGTGATCACCTTCGCCACGATGGCCTGCGCGGTGCCGCCCGTGAACGGCGGCTCGCCGGCGAGCATCTCGTACGCCACGGCGCCGAGCGCGTAGATGTCGGTGCGCGCGTCGACGTGGCGTTCGCCCATGGCCTGCTCGGGGCTCATGTACTGCGGTGTGCCGAGGGAGAGACCCGTCTGCGTGAGCCGCGACCCGCCGGCGGTCTGCACCGCGAGCGCAATGCCAAAGTCGGCCACCAGCGCCGAGTCCTCGTGCAGGAGGATGTTCTCGGGCTTGATGTCGCGATGGACGATGCCGTGCCGGTGAGCATAGTCGAGGGCCTGCGCCACCTGTTTCGTGATGCGGATGGCATCCTGGACGGGCAATGGGCGTTCGCGTTCCATGCGCGCGCGGAGCGACTCGCCCTCGACATACGGCATGACGTAGTAGAGCAGGCCCTCCGCGGCGCCGGAATCGAACAGCGGCAGGATGTGCGGGTGCTGCAGCGAGGCGGTGAGCTCGATCTCCTTCAGGAAGCGCTCGCTGCCCAGCACGGCCGACAGCTCGGGGTGCACCATCTTGATCGCCACGCGACGACGGTGTCGCAGGTCCTCGGCGAGATAGACCGTGGCCATGCCACCCTCGCCGAGTTTCCGCTCGACGCGGTAGCGGTCGACGAGACCCGCGGCGAGCCGCTCGGCGTGCGAGCTCACCGACCGCCCGCGTTGTCCGTCGGCAGCTGCGCGCGCGCTGCGCCCGCGACGGCCGTGTCGCCGGTCTTCGCAGCCGCGGCCGCGAGTCCCTGCAGCGCGCGCAGGCGTCCGGGCCACAGCTCGAGCGCGCGCACGAACGCCTGCTGTGCGCCCGGCGCATCGCCGTCGGCGAGGAGCCACTCGCCCAGGAGCTCCTGTGGCGGCTTCACGAGATCGGGCGGGCCGAACTCGGCGGGCAGCTTCGCCGCCGCGTCGCCCGCGGCGCGGAGCAGGCGCGCTGCGTCGGCCTTCTTTCCTTCGCTGCGCAGGATGGCAGCGCGCAGCTCGTCACCCAGCACGGCCGGCATTTCGGGCAATCCGCCAAGGGGGCCGGACGGCTTGCCCCGCAAGGCGTCGATCGAGGCGAGCGCGCGCTTCGCCGCGGCGCGATCGCCGCGCTGCAGGGCCGCATAGCCCTGCGTGAATGCATCGACGGCCTGCGGCACCGATCCGGCGTCGTCGAGCGGGACGGTCCAGGCAAGGGCCGGATCGTCCCAGCGCTCGGCGTTCATCACCTGCTGGCCGCGGGTGTTGGCAAGATAGGCGCGGCGGCCGATGGTCGACTTGTCGGGCATCTGCGCATGCAGGCGGTCGAGCAGTCGGGACGCGTCGTCGTAGCGACCCTGCTGCAGCAGGCCGTAGTGCATCCAGTACGTGTAGTGCCCGGGCTGCCACTTCGCGCTGTCGGGACCGGAAGCGGCGACGTTCTGTGCCACCGTCTCCGGCCACATGCCAAGGGCGAGAAAGATGTGCGTCGTCATGTGCTGCGCGTGATCGGCGCCGGGAGCGATGCGCGCATAGGCGCGCGCGGCCGGGAGGCCGAGCGGCGCGTGCACGGGGTCGTCGAAGGCGTGGATGACGTAGTGTGCCGCGCCGGGATGGTCGGGCTGCCGCGCGAACACGTCGAGGGCCATGGCACCGCCGCGCATGTAGGCGGGCACGTTCCGCACGGCCTGGCTCTCGGCCATGATGGCCAGGGCGTGGAAGAGGTTCGCCTCGTCGTCGGGAAAATCGCGCGCGAGCTGCTCGAGGGCGCGGGCGTAGAGCGTATCGCGCCGGGCCTTGGGGCCGTCGCCGTAGAGCGCCTCCACGGTGCCGAGCCAGGCGCGCTCCCGAGCAGTGGGGGCCTTCGCGGCGCGAGCGGCCGGCGTTGGCGCGAGACGTGCGAGTGCGGCACGAGCGGAGTCGAGCTCCTGTTCGTTCCACAACCCGTGCGTCCACGTCAGCGCGTCACCCCAGTAGGCCATGGCGAAGCCCGGGTCCTTCCCCTGCGCCGCTCGGAAGGCGCTGCGGGCGTCGGCGTACTCGAAGCTGTGGAGCAGGAGCACGCCGCGGATGAAGTCGGGCTGCGCCGCTGAAGCCCCGGACGTGGGGAAGCTCAGGGTGCCGAGGCGGTCCTGCTGGGCGGTCACGTGGGCGGTTGAACAGAAGGTCAGCACCGCCGTCACGATGCAGCGGATCGTGATCCGGGACAACATCATGGGCGCTCTCCGCATCGCGGGACTGAGGGCTGTGCCGGGGGGCTGGCCGGGGTTGGTTCGGCCGGTCAGAACCGGTTGGAGACCGACCAGTTCAACGTAGGATCCGGCCCAACACGGCGCCAGACGCAAATGCGGTACATTTCACAGGTTGCGTTGCGGCGTACACGGCACGATATCTATACATCCGCCCAAAAGTCCGTTTTGCCATCCCCGGAGCCCATCTGACCGCGACGGAACGTGCGTGCCCATCCTGCCACTCGGTCCTGCCGACCGACGCGCAGTTCTGCATGCGCTGCGGCACCGCGACACCCACCGATCCAGGCGTGCCACA
>JBJMOZ010000279.1:0-8866 GCA_045803465.1 Gemmatimonadales bacterium
CTGCTGAAGCAGCGAAGCGCGCGAGGTCGCCGAGAGGGGGTATTCGGTCCAGACGGGTCGCGTCCCACCGTCCCGCTGGCGGAACGACAACACCAGCTTCCAATGCGCGGCGGGCGCACGACGCTCGGCGGCCATCGTGACGCCCCATTCCTTCGCATCCAACTCGACCACGCGCCAGGGCATGCGTGCCGCTCCGGACCGGTAGGCTGAGGATCGGTGGGGACTCCTCGACTCACCCCCGCGTCAGCGCCCGGAACCTCGCCGCGATGTCGTGCGTGATGGGCCCCGGCTTTCCGGCGCCGATGCGGCGGCCATCCACCTCGCGGATGCCCACGACTTCGGCGGCCGTGCCGGTGAAGAACACCTCGTCGGCGGTGTACACGTCGTACCGGTTGAGCAGCGTCTCCTGCATGTCGAACCCGGCCTCGCGCGCGAGCTCGATGATGACGTCACGCGTGACGCCCTTGAGGATGCCGGCGTACGCGGGCGGAGTCCGGATGGTGCGGCCCTTCACCACGAAGATGTTGCAGCCCGACGCTTCGGCGACGTGGCCGCTCGCGTCGAGCATGAGCACGTCGTCGGCGCCGGCCTGGATGCCTTCGGCCTTGGCCATGATGTGCGGCAGGTAGTTGAGCGACTTGACCCGCGGCGACAGCGCTTCGCGATGCGGGATGGGGGTGCCCGCCGTCACCACGCGCAGGCCCGTTTCGTAGACCTGCGCCGGCCAGAGCGCGATGGTGTCGGTGATGATGATCACCGTGGGCGTCACGCACTTGCGCGGATCGAGTCCCAGGTCGCCGACGCCGCGCGTGACGATGTGGCGGATGTACGCGTCCTGCAGGCCCGAGCGGCGCACGCCTTCCTCGGTGATGGCGATCATCTCGGCCTTCGACATCGGGACCGTCAGCCAGAGGGCCTGGGCCGAATCGTACAGGCGCTCGATATGCTCCTCGAGCCGGAAGATCTTGCCGCCGTACACGCGGATGCCTTCGAAGACGCCGTCCCCGTAGAGCAGCCCATGGTCGAAGACCGAGACGGTCGCCGTCTCGCGGTCGAGCCAGCGGCCATCCAGCCAGATGGTGGTGCGGCCGGCCTTGGGGCTCGCAGCCGACGAGTTCCGGTCGATGGTGGGGGATACGGTGGCCATGGGTCCGCTTCGCGTCGATGGGGGAAAAGCCACGCGCCCCCCGGCAGCGGGGGGCGCCTTGCCCCTGCAACTTACTCGCGGATGCCCCCTCCCGCACGTCCTCGGGAGGTCAGCCTCGCCGGCGGGACTTGGACTGGGGCGCGGACGGCTCGCCGAACCGCAGCTTGGCACCACCCTTCACCTCTTCACGAGGCGCGAGGTCCTTGAGGAAGACGACTTCCTCCTCGGGCTCGGCAGGTTGTGGGCGCTTCTTCTGGTCGGCCATGCTCGTGGTACCCCGATGAATTGCTCGCGAACCTGATGAAGGCGTCCACTCGACGCCGCCTCCTGAATCGACCCGGGACCCGCGCCGTGGGCGCGGGCTCCAGGATCGATGCTGTTCGAAGCCTAGCGGCCCTTCTTGCCAGCCTTCTTGTTCGCCTTGCGGCCACCCTTGACGTCGCCAGCGCTCTTGCTCGGAACGGTCAGGTCCTTGATCTTCTTGTCGGCCATGGGAGCCCCCCTTGAGTGTGTACACGGCGGTGAACGACCTCTACTAAAGCATCGCGCGTGCCACGCCGCGCAGCGAACGCCATCTTCTTGCGACACAACCACTTCAAACATTCCAGTCGCTCGCGGCCCGGATGGTGTGGTTGCGAGACGAAGCCAGTCGATGGATCTGTAGTGCGACCATGGCCCTGAAGCGATGCCGCAACGCTTGGAACACCCACGACGCCACGAGCCCCGCACTCCCAAAGGAGGGCGGGGCTCGGTGGTGATCGACTGCTGACGTGCAGTGACTCGTCAGTTGCTCAGCGGTTCTTCTTGCCGGCCTTCTTGCTCAGCTTGCGGCCACCCTTGACCTCGCCAGCGCTCTTGCTCGGAACGGTCAGGTCCTTGATCATCTTGTCGGCCATGGGAGCCCCCTTGAGTGTGTGCACGGTGACGGACGTCTCCTGATAAAGCATCGCGCGTGCCAAACCGCCCATCCCGTCGCATCTCCTTTCCGCGCAACGACTTCTCATCTCGATGCTGCTGCGACGCGGTGTTTGTGGTCACGCGATGAAACCATTGGATTGACTCGTTGTGTGACCATGGCTCCGAAGCGATGCACGCGTCAGCCACGCACTCACCGACGCGACGAGCCCCGCGATCCCATCGCCGAAGCGGGGACCGCGGGGCTCGAGGCTGTCGCGCTCAGAAGTTGTAGTTGACCTTGCCGCCCTTGACCTTGTCGGCATCCTTGGTCGGCACAACCTTCGTCGGGAGTTCCTTGACGGTGGGCTTCTTCTTGTCGGCCATGGTTCGATGCCTCGAGGCTGATGTCTGTGAGGGGCTGCTGTTGCCGGAATAGGAAAGCAATGCGCGTGCCGCGACCCACATTACCAGCCATCTTCAAGTACCACTGCTGGTTGCGCGCGCATCGCGAATTCGATGGGCATTCGAAGTGGAGCGGAACGAAACCATCGCTAGTGCCACGGCGAAGCCGATGGCCCCAAAGCGCGACTACTCCGCGTGCGGACTCTGGTGTTCGCGCAGCTTGCGATCGAGCGTCGAGCGCGACACGCCGAGGGCGCGCGCGGTACGGCGCTTGTTGCCGCGGAAGCGGTCGAGCACGATGTGAATGTGGTGGTACTCGGCGGCCGCGAGCGTGAGGTCTCCGCCTGTCTCCGCGGTGCCGTTGCTGCCGTTGGATGCCGCGGGCGGCAACGCCACCTCGACGACGTGCACCTGGTCCGTCGACGTCTCGATGAGCAGGTCCTCGGGCCCGATGACCTCGCTCTGGGCGAGGGCCACGGCCGTGTGCAGCACGCGCTGGAGCTGGCGCAGGTTGCCGGGCCAGTGGTACTCGAACAGCCGGTCGGCGGCCGCGCGACTGAGGCCCACGATCTCCTTCTTCTGCTGCGCGCTCGCCGACTGGATCGCCGAGGCCACGATGGAGCGCAGGTCGTTGGGCCGCTCGCGCAGCGGCGGCAGCCGCAGGGTGATGCCGCTGATGCGGTAGAACAGGTCCTTCCGGAAATGATCGAGCTGCAGGTAGGTGGCGAGCGGCAGGTGGGTGGCGCTCACCAGGCGCACGTCGGCGTGCAGCAGCTCCTCGCCCCCCAGGCGCTCGAACTCGCCGTATTCCACGGCGCGCAGGATCTTCGCCTGCGCGGCGGCGCTCATGTCGGCGATCTCGTCGAGGAAGAGGGTGCCCTGGTGGGCCTGCTCGAACTTGCCCTTGACCCGCTTGATCGCGCCGGTGAACGCACCCTTCTCGTGGCCGAACAACTGGCTGTCGAGCAGTGTGTCGCTGAGCGCGGCCGAATTGAACGCCACGAACGACGCCGATGCGCGCGGCGACGAGTTGTGGATGGCGCGCGCGAGGAGCGTCTTGCCGGTGCCCGTCTCGCCCAGGATGAGGATGGGCAGCTCGGTGCGGGCCGCCGTACGGGCGAGGTTGAGGCAGGTGGCCATTGCCTCGTCGTCGCTGCGGAAGTCGCCGAGCGTGTGGTGCCAGTCGGGTACCCCGGCCCCGTTGAGCCAGCTCTCCATCAGGTGCCGGGCTTCTGTGGCGGTTCCGCGAAGCTCTCGCGCAGGGCACGAAGCGGCTCGAAGGCGAAGCTCAGAAGCGAGCGTCGACCCACGACGATGTCGGCGAAGCCACCCATGCCGGCGAGCAGCGGCCGCATCTGGCCGCGCACGCGGATCTCGGTCTCGGGCAGGTTGACCAGCGCGCGGAACGCGGCACTGTCGGCGACGCCGACGCCGGCCGGCCCCAGCCACTTCACGTCGCCGAAGCGCACGCCGTATCGCTGGTACGGGAACGCGTCGAACTTGAGCTTCACTCCCTGCCCCGGCTGCACCAGGGGGACGCCGTTCTGCGGCAGCGTCAGCTCCGCCTGCAGCTTCTCGCCGCGGCAGGCCAGCTCACCGAGCATGTCGCCCTCGCGCACCACGGCGCCCGGGGCATTGACCCGCAGGCGCAGCACGGTGCCGGCGCACGGCGCGCGCAGCACGACTCCGCTGTCGGTGATGTCGGCCAGGTCGGTCCTGAGCGATGACAGGCGGATGCCCTGCGTCTCGACCGATTCCTGGAGGGTGCGACGCGCCTGCTCGTACTCGAGCTCCCGCAGGCGCTGCTCCCGCTGCACCCGGGCGATGTCCTCCTTCGACTCGGCGAGCTCGTTGTTGGCCGCGGACAGCTCCTCTTCCAGCGTGCGGTAATCGAGCTCCAGCCGACTGGCCTCGAACCGGGCCAGCGCCCCGCGGGCCGCGCCGTCACGCGAGCTGTCGGCGATCTCGCGCAGCAGGGCCAGCCTGCGCTCCTTCGACTTGATCTGCCGTTCGAGGAAGCCGATGCGCCCGTGCAGCCGCTCCAGTTCGGCGACGTCGGCCCGGTCGCGCACCTCGCGCTCGGTGCGGAGGGTGACCAGCCGCTCGCTGTTCACCCGCGCCGTGGCCTCGAGCGTACGCCGCTCGGTGCCGCGCTCGAGGGCCGAGGAGGAGCGCAGCACGAAGAGGGTTGCCCCCTGCGCCACCGTGTCGCTCTCGCGCACGCGCACATCGGTGACGATGCCTTCCTTGAGGGTGCGGACCGGGTCGGTGCCGTTGACCGGCACCAGGGTGAACCGCCCCGTCACGGTCTCGGGCACGTTCACGACGAGCGCCGCGAGTACGAGCAGCACCGTCATCGCGAGGATGATGCGCGACAGTCCCCGCGCCGCCCAGTGGGGCGGGTCGGTCTCGAGGAACGGGAGTTCGGCGGCGTCGGTGGCTGGCATGGTCAGAGCGAGAGCTGCTGGCTCACGAGGAAGTAGTAGAGGCCCTGACGCTCCATGAGCTCGTCGTGGCTGCCCTGCTCCACCAGGCGGCCCTTCTCGAGCACCAGGATCAGGTCGGCGTCACGCACGGTGCTGAGCCGATGGGCGATCACGAACGACGTGCGGCCGGTGAGGAGCTGGTCGAGGTTCTCCTTCACCGCGCGCTCGGACTCGGTGTCGAGGGCGCTGGTGGCCTCGTCGAAGATGAGTACGGGGGGACGCTGGTACACGGCACGCGCGATGGCGACGCGCTGCTTCTGTCCGCCGGAGAGGGCCAGGCCCGACTCGCCGATCTTGGTGTCGTAGCCCAGCGGCAGCCGTTCGACGAACTCGCGCGCGCTCGCCACCTGCGCCGCCCACATCACCTTGTCCATGTCGGGCTCCTCTTCGCCGAACGCGATGTTGCGCGCGATCGAATCGTCGAAGAGGTGGTTCTCCTGCAGCACGAAGCCGATCTTCCGCCGCAGGTCGCGGTGGTTGAGGGTCTTCATGTCCAGCCCGTCGTAGAGGATCGTGCCCTGGGTCGGCTCGAGCAGCCCCGAGAGGCACTTGATCAGCGTGGTCTTGCCGGAGCCGCTGCGGCCCACGATGGCGACCTTGGTGTTCGGCGGGATCTCGATGGTGAGATCCTCGAGGATCGGCGGCGACTCGGAGCCCCCGTAGCGGAAGCCCATCTGCCGGAAGCTGATCCGCCCCTCGAGCGAGCGCACCGGCGTGAGCCGCGCGCGGTCGTGCCCCTGCTCGGGCTCCTGCTGGAAGATGTCGTCGAGCCGGTTGAGCAGCACCTGCGCGTGCTGCACCTCATCCCACAGGTTCAGGATGATGATGATGGGCTGGTTGGCCAGCGCCACGAGGGCGTTGAACGCCACCAGCGCGCCGATCGACATCCGTCCCTGCATCACCTCGGTGGCGCCCACCAGCAGGAACAGCACCACGCTGAGCAGCGTGACCGAGTGGATCATGCCCGAGTAGGACATCATCGTGAAGTCGGCCTTGAAGCGCTTGCGGATGACGCCGAGGGACTGCCGCAGCATCAGCTCGCGGAAGTTGTGCTCGGCGCCGAGCGACTTCACCGTCTCGATGCCCTTGATGGCGTCGATCTGGAACGACTGGTAGCGCCCCAGCGATTCCTCCAGCTCGGCATAGAGCGGGAAGAGCTTCTTCGCCGAGAACCGCATCAGCACGATGAACAGCGGCACCGTCGACAGGAACACGAGCGTGAGCTTGCCGCTGTAGACGGACATCAGCACGATGGCCGCGAGCAGCTGGGCCACGGCGGTGAGTGCCTCCACACCGTGCTCCACCAGGAACTGCCGCACCTCCCAGATGCCGGCGAGCCGGCGCTGGATGTCACCCGTGCGGCGCGTGGTGAAGTAGCTCATCGGCAGGCTGAGGAGCCGCCGCATCAGGAAGTCGAGCGAGGCCGCATCGACGCGCACCGCGGTGAACGACAGCAGGTAGCGCTGCACCAGCGTGGCCAGGAGGGTGAAGACGAGCATCGCGCCCATGCTGAGCACGAGCACGCGCAGCAGGGTGACGTCGCGCTCCACCACCACGCGGTCGACGATGACCTGGGTGAAGACGGGAATCACCATCTCGAGCAGGCTGACGATGAGGGCCAGCCCCGTCGCCTGCGCCAGCAGTCCCTTGTAGGGCGAGAAGAACGGCAGGATCCAGGCGATGCCCGGGCTGGCCTCGACATTCTGCTCGAAGCGGTCGGTGTAGTCGAACAGCGCGGCGAACCCGCTCCACTTCTCCTCGAAGGCGGCGCGCGTCATGCGCCGCTTGCCGATGGCGGGATCGGAGATGCGCACGTGGGTGTCGCTCACGTCGTACAGCACCACCCAGTGATTGCCGTCCCAGTGCACGATGGCCGGCAGCGGCAACTGCGCGAGCCCCGTCGTCGAGGCCTTCACTGCGCGCGCCGAGAGGCCGAGCTCGTTGGCGCCCTCGCAGATGGCCCGCAGGCTCGCGCCGTCGTTGCCCGTGTGCACCAGCTGGCGGATGCGCGCGAGGCTCAGGTTCTTGCCGAAGTGCCGGCACACGATGGCGAGGCTGGTGGCCGCGCAGTCCATCTCGTCCACCTGATGGATGTGCGGGAACCCGAAGATGCGCCGCTTGAACGAGCGCGACTCCTTGGGCTCGGGCCGGGCGGCGGTAGCCGTCGCCATCTCGGTGGTGCCCATGCTGCCGTCCGCCTGCGGCAGTCCCGGCGCCGGGCGCGCCGTTTCCGGCACCGCCCAGGTCTGCGTCAGGTCCTGGTCGACCTGGGTCTCGCTCACCTTGTCGACGACCGTCGCCTCGGCGGGGAGGAGTTCCTGGAAGAGGTCGATGGGGATCTGCGCGGTGTGCTGGAAGTCGTACTGGCCGAGACGCGCCTCGACGGCGTCGGCGAACTCGGGATGCTGCTGGAGCAGCGTCTCGTAGCCCTCGCGCGTGAGCCGGAGCAGGCGGCCCGGCACCACCGCCTCGACGGTGAACTCCCGCCGCTCGTCGCGGAACACCGACCGCTCGCCGAAGAACTCGCCCCGGCGGAAGAAGGCGACGTTGCGCCGGCGGCCGTTGACCCCGGCATGCGCACGGAAGCGGCCGTCCTCGACGATGTACATCGGTCCGGCCGGCTCTCCCTCGTCGAACACCACGTCGCCCTTGTCGACCTTCACCGGCTCGAGCTCGCGCAGCAGCGCATTCAGCGCCTCCCGGGGGAGGCGCGACAGGTCGGTGAACTGGCGGAAGAAGTACTCGAGATGGCGGTGGCGAGCCTGCAGCTCGAAGAAGTCGCGTACCTCGGGCCGGCGGCGCAGCAGCGCCTCGAACATGGTGCGGTCGAGGCGAAGCGCCTCGGCGTCGCTGCTCGTGCGCACCGTGGCCGGGTGCAGCCCGCCCTCCTCGAAGAACCCGCCCTCGCCGAAGGTCTCGCCGGGACGGAGCGAGCCCAGGGAGATCTCGTCGCCGTTCTCGCCGCGCTTCACGACCCGGGCCCGGCCGCTCACGAGCACGTAGAGTGCATCGGCCGGCTGGCCCTCGGCCACCACCAGTTTCCCGAAGCCGAAGCTGACGGATACAAAACTCGCGACCACGAGGTCGCGCACATCGGGTGGGAGGCCGGAGAGGACCGGCAATCCCTGCAGGATGGCGTCGGCGGAGGTAGTGCTCATCGCGCCCCGGCGTGATTGGTCAGCCACTGTACCCGCTGCTGCGCCTCGATCTCGACCGCGCGCGACGAGATGATGGCGCTGGCGCGTTCGTGCACGGCCGGATCGGCCACCGAGGGCATCACCTTCGCGTCCACGTAATAGAGGATGTGCACGTCCTCGACGGGGATCGGGCCAATGACCGAGGTCGCGTGCGCCGCCAGGAAGCGCGAGCGCTCCTCGGTGTCGATCTCGTCGAGATAGAAGGACAGCGCACCCACCGACACGTGCGCCGCCTCGGCCACCTCCTCGAGCGGCAGGCCGTCCTCACGCAGGCACAGCGCCGCCTCGCGGGCTTCGGCCTGATCCTCGAATTCGACGGCACGGCAGTCGATGCGCACCCAGTCCATCTGGTGGGAGGAGATCTCGCGCCGCAGGGCCTCGTCGGTGACGGCCGTGGCGCGAAACCGCTCGGCGGCGGCGCGCAGCGCGGCGTACCGATCCTCGCCCGGCGAGGCGCCGCCCCCTGCCACCGCCGCCGCCGCCACGGCGGCGAAGCGCTCGGCGAGCGCGCGGTGGCCGTCCTCGCACACCATGTCGGATGCGAGCGCCGCGTCCACGTCTTCCGACGTCGGACTGTAGCGAGCCACCAGGTCGTCGACCTGCTCGGCCCACAGCTCGAGCAGCACCCGGCGGCGGACGGACTCGAGCCAGGTGCGCGCCGTCAGGCCCCGCTCGGCGAGCCATGCCTCCATCTCGTCGGCGGTGAGCAGGTCGCGTGCGTAACGGAATTCGTCGCC
>JBJMOZ010000091.1:0-3422 GCA_045803465.1 Gemmatimonadales bacterium
GCACCAGGTTCGACCGTTTTCACTCACTACCGCCCTCCTCTGCTGACTCTGCTTTCTCTGCTTCCTTGGCTTCTCTCAGCTTTTCTTTAGTTTCTTGAAGTCGCGCAGGATCTCGCGGGCGCAGTTGTGGCCCGGCACACCGGTGACACCGCCGCCCGGATGGGCGCCCGACCCGCACAGGTAGAGCCCCTTCAGCGGCATGCGGTAGTCGCCATGCCCCAGCACCGGTCGCGCGCTGAATAGCTGGTTGAGCGACAGCTTGCCGTGGAAGATATCGCCGCCCACCAGGCCGAACTCGCGCTCGAGGTCGAGCGGCGTGAGCACGCGCCGGCCGAGCACCGCGGCCTTGAAGTTGGGAGCGAAGCGCGTGACCTGGTCGATGACGGCGTCGGCCGCGCGTTCGCGCTCGTCGTCCCAGCTGTGGCCCCGGGGCAACTGGTAGCGGAAATGCTGGCAGAAGAGGCTCGCCACGTGCGCTCCGGGCGGCGCGAGCGAGTCGTCCACGGTGCTGGGGATGAGCATCTCGACGATCGGCTCGGCCGACCAGCCCTGCTCGCGCGCGCTCGCGTGGGCCCGATCCATGAAGCCAAGCGACGGCGCCATGATGATTCCCGAGCTGTGGTGTGGCGCGGCGGAACGGCCCGGCATCGCGGTGAAGTCGGGCAGCTCGGAAAGCGCCACGTTCATGCGCAGCGTCGCCGACTCGCTCTGGTAGTGCTCGAACGGCTCGCGCCATTCGCCGGCGACGTCGTCCAGCAGGCGCAGCAGCGCCCGCGGGTGCGCGTTGGAAACGACGCAAGCCGCGGTCACCTCGTCGCCGTTTTCCAGCACGACGCCGCGTGCGCGCCCGTCGCGTGCCAGCACGCGGGCCACTCCGTGACCGGTACGGATCTGGACGCCACGCGCCTCGGCCTCGCGCCGCATCGCCTGGGTGATCGCGCCCATGCCGCCAATGGCGTGTCCCCACGCCCCCTTCTTGCCGTTCACCTCGCCGAACACGTGGTGCAGCAGGACATACGCGGTTCCCGGCGCATAGGGGCTCGCGAAGTTGCCGACCACCGCGTCGAACCCGAAACACGCCTTGATCGGCTCGGACTCGAACCAGCGCTCGAGCCACTCGGCGGCCGAAATGGTAAAGAGGTCGAGCACGTCGCGCTTGGCCTGCATGGGCAGCGCGTTGAGGTGCCGCCCAGACTTCCATGCGCGGAAGAGGTCGTGGATGCCACCGCCCACGTTGGGCGGGGTCTCCAGCAGCAGGCCACGCAGGACGTCGGCCACCACGTCGAGGCGGGCGTAGTACTCGGGCAGGCGATCGGCGTCGCGTTTCGAGAAGCGCGCCACCTCGCGCTGCGTCGCCTCGAGGCCGCCGCCCACCTTGATGTGCTCGCCGCCGGGCAACGGGAGGAAGTTCGCGAACGGGCGCTCGACCACGCGCAGTCCGTGACGCGCGAGATTCAGGTCCGCGATCACTCGCGGGTTGAGAAGGCTCACCGTGTAGCTGGCGGTGGAGTTCCGGAAGCCCGGATGGAACTCCTCGGTCACGGCGGCGCCGCCCACGACCGCGCGCCGCTCCACCATGCAGACCCGCAACCCGGCCGCCGCCAGGTAGCACGCGCAGGCGAGGCCGTTGTGGCCCGCCCCGATGATGAGGACGTCGTGGGGCCCGCTCACGCCGCGCTCAGCCGAGGAGGAACCGGCGGACCGCGCCCGCCTGCACGTCGTCCATCAGCATGGGCGGGTGCCCGGTGTCCGGGATCACCAGGGCCTCGGTGCGGGGGCGCTTGCGCATGTCCTCGAGGATCGGCGCCGTGAGGAGGTCCGAGTTCTCGCCGCGAATCACCATCACCGGGCCGTGCATCGCATTCCAGTACGCCCGCAGGTCCAGGTCCGCGGGCGGAGCGGCATGGAAGTTCACGGCGATGCCGGGGTCGTAGCGAAAGCGCCACTGGCCCTTGTCGTCCTGCTTGGCGGAGGTGACCGCCAGGTGGCGCCACTGCTCGTCGGTGAGCTTTCCGAACGGGCTCACCCTGCGCAGGTCCTGCTCGAGCGCCTCGATCGAGTCATACGGTGGATCCTTGCCGAGGTACTGGCCGATGCGCTCGATCGCCGCCTTGGGAATGACGCTGCCCACGTCGTTCATGACGAGCTTGCGCACCGGCGAGGCGGGCATGCTCGCGAGGATCATCCCCAGGATGCCGCCCATCGAGGTGCCGAGCCAGTCGACGTTTTCCGCTCCGAGCTGTGCGAGCAGCGTCACCAGGTCCGTGCAGTAGACCGGGTAGTTGTAGTCGGCCGGGTCGCGCAGCCAGTCGCTACGCCCGCGTCCGGCCATGTCGGGGCACACCACGCGATAGGCGTCGGAGAGCGCCTGGGCGACGTGGTCGAAGTCGCGCCCGTTGCGCGTGAGGCCGTGCACGCAGACGAGCACGCGCGGGTTGGCGCGATCGCCCCATTCCGAATAGCGCATCCAGTGGAAGCCGTGCGGGTCGAGGCAGCGCACAGCGCCCTCGCGCATTGTCATTTTTCTTCCCTCGACGACGCTTCGCGATCAGTCATCAATGGCCGCCTTGCTTTTCGCGCGCTCGCGCAGCAGGAACTTCTGGATCTTGCCGGTGGAAGTCTTGGGCAGCGGTCCGAACACGACCGCCTTGGGCACCTTGAAGCGCGCCATGCGCGCGCGGCAGTACTCGATGATCTCCTCTGCGCCGGCCGAGGCGCCCTCCTTCAGCTCGACGAACGCGCACGGCGTCTCGCCCCACTTCGGATCGGGCTGCGCGACGACCGCGGCGACCATCACCGCGGGATGCCCGTGCAGCACGTCCTCCACTTCCTGCGATGAGATGTTCTCCCCTCCCGAGATGATCACGTCCTTCGAGCGGTCCTTGATCTTCGCGTAGCCGTCGGGGTGCAGGACCCCGAGGTCGCCCGAATGGAACCAGCCGCCCCGGAACGCCTCTTGCGTCGCCGCCGGGTTCTTGAGGTAGCCCTTCATGGTGATGTTGCCGCGGAACATGATCTCACCCATCGTCTCTCCGTCGGCCGGCACCGCGGTCATGGAGTCCGGATCCATCACCGTCATGCCTTCCTCGAGCAGGTAGGCGACGCCCTGGCGACCGTTGCGGCGCACCTGCTCCTCGAGCGGCAACTCGTCCCACTCCGCGTGCTTGGCGCACACCGCGGCCGGTCCGTACGTCTCGGTGAGCCCATAGACGTGCGTGATGTCGAACCCCATCTTGCCCATCCCCTCGATCACCGCGGCGGGCGGCGGTGCGGCCGCCACCAGGCAGTGCACCTCGTGGTCGATGCCGCGCTTCCACTCCTCCGGGGCGTTCAGCAGCATCGCGTGCACGATCGGGGCGCCGCAGTAGTGGGTCACCTTGTGCGCCCGGATGAGCTCGAGGATCGCCTTCGCCTCGACCTTG
>JBJMOZ010000352.1:0-9810 GCA_045803465.1 Gemmatimonadales bacterium
AGCTCCTGTGCGGCGCGCGTCAGCTCGAGCGGATTGGAGCAGTAGGGGCAGTGCAGCGGGCAGCGATGCGTCAGCTCCGCCAGCAGCGTGGTCGGTCGGTCAGTGGTCACGGATCAGCTCCCGCGCGACGAGCCCGTCGAGGTACTCGGTCACGTCCTTGAGAATTTCCTCCACGCTCGCGCTGTCCTCGGCGCCGTAGCGCGACTTGAGCGCCTCGGCAATTTCGAGGAGGGTGCGCCGGCCATCGAGCAGCTTGAGGATCTCGGCGCCCGTCTCGTTGAGCAGCACCGCACCCTCCGGGTAGAGCAGCACCGGTCGGTTGCGCACGGGATCGAATTCGACCCGCGCGAAGCGCCACAGCGAGGGCTGGGAGGCGGAGGTGAGCGCCATTGCCCGCTACTCCCGGTACGCGTTGTGGATCGTGTCGATCATGGCCCACAGCATGTCGAGCTTGAACTCGAGCGCCTCGAACGCCTGTCGCTGGGTCTCCACGGTGGTGCAGTGCTGCTTCACGATGCGGAGGCCGTGCTGCACGTCGCGCGGGGCCTGCACGAGCCGGCTCTTGAAGTAGTCGAGGGCCTCGGGCGGGATCCACGGATAGTGCTGCGGCCAGCTCTCGAGGCGCTGCTGGTGGATCTTCGGCGCGAACAGTTCGGTCAGCGAGCTGGCGCAGGCCTGCACCCACGGCTTCGACTTGCAGAAGGTGACGTAGCTCTCGCAGATGAGCCGCACGGCCGGCAGCACGTGCCGCTCGTCCTCCATCTCCTCGCGCGGCACGCCGAGCGCGATGCCGAGGCGGATCCACAGCTCGATGCCGCCTTCGCCCGGTTGCGTGCCGTCGTGATCGACGATGCGCTGCAGCCACTCGCGGCGCACCTCGGGGTCGGGACAGTTGGACAGGATCGCCCCGTCCTTCCGCGGCACCACGCGCTGGTAGGCCAGCCGGTTCGCCACCCAGCCCTGGAACTGCCGCCGCGTCAGCTGCCCCGAGTACATGAGCTGATGGAACGGGTGCTGCATGTAATAGGAGCCGTGGAATGCGCGCAGCGTGGCCTCGAGCTCGTCGGGCGCGAGCGGGCGGTCGAGCACCGGGATCGGCGGCTTCGGCGGCGTGGCGAGCTCGGAGGCGGCAAGCGTGGCGGTCGTCATCAGGCGGATCTCCTCAGACGTCGAACGTCATCCCGTCCATCCCGACATCGACGCCGGCCGCCGTCACCATGGCGCGTTCGGGCGAGTCCTCGAGCAGGATCGGGTTGGTGTTGTTGATATGCACGTACACGCGCCGTGGCGTCGCGAGCCCCGTGAGCTGCGCGAGGCTGCCACCCTCGCCCGAGAGCGGCAGGTGGTCGATCTCGCGCGCCCGCTTGGTACCCACGCCCAGCGCGATCATCTCGTCATCGGTCCAGAAGGTGCCGTCGAAGAGCAGCAGGTCGGTGGCGCCCATGCGCGCCAGCAGGCGGGCATCGAGGCCACCGCACGCCGGCGCGTAGGCCAGCGTGCCGCCAGTGCGTCGGTCGTGCACGAAGAGGCCGACGGTGTGCCCCGGCTCGTCCCGCGAAGCGAAGCGCGGCGGGCCAGCCGGGACCACGAACGGCTCCACCGTGATTCCACTGGGTCCCTCGCCGGGATGCGCCAGCTCCGTGGGCATGCCAGGCGAGAGCGCGCAGGTGCGCACCTCGGCAAAGGCGCGCGTGACGGGCAGCAGGCGCGTGTCGAGGTCGAGCGTGTGGAGCACGGGTGGCGTGGCATAGAGCTGCAGCTGGCGGCCTTCGCGCAGCAGCACGAGGCCCAGCGAGTGATCGAGCTCCGCGTCGGTGAGCACCACACCGGCGACGGCCACGTGCCGGTTGCCGTCGGGCTCCGCGATCGGCAGCCGACCGAGCTGCTCGCGCACGTCGGGCGAGGCATTGAGCAGGAACCAGCGGTTCCCGTCCGCGCTCACCGCCACCGACGACTGCGTGCGCGGCCTCGCCCGCGCCGGGTCGCGTCGCGCGACCCGGCAGGTGGGGCACCAGCAGTTCCACTGCGGGAACCCGCCGCCAGCAGCCGTACCCAGGAGGATGACTCTCATCGGAATAGAAAGGGCCCGCTTGCGCGAGCCCATTCGACCTTCATCACCTTGAATCGCTTAGAGGGTCGCGACGTAGGCGGTGACTTCCATCGTGACCGCGACGATCTCGGCTTCAGGCTTGGTCCAACGCATTGTTGCCTCCAGAGGTTGGTGGTCCGACCACCCCTCTTCAGGCAGGGTTCATGCCGGTTTCAGGCGTGATGGAAGATTGGCCTGAAGGCCTGATGCCACAAGGGATTACGAGTTCACACTGTCCTCGCGCTCTCGCGCCGTTCTGAACCGCTGGGTGGGTTCACCCACCCAACCTTGGGTCATCTCACCCACCAATGCCGTACTTCTTCAGGCGATAACGAAGCGTATCTCGGCTGATACCGAGCCGTTGAGCGGCCCGGGTCTGGTTCCCGGCGCTCTGCTGCAGCGCCTGTTCGAGCATGGCGCGCTCCCACTGGGCGAGGTCCATGCCGTCGGGAGGAAGGCCCGGCACCGTGCTCGGTCCCACGCCATCGGGCTGCATGAGCTCGTCGGGGTTGTTCAACGACAGGTGCTCGGCGCTGAGTTCCTCCTCGTGACTCCAGAGGATGGCGCGCTCCATCACGTGGCTCAGCTCGCGCACGTTGCCGGGCCACGGGTAGGCGCGGAGCAGCCCCTGCGCCTCGGCGCTGAGGCGGCGGACGCTGCGGCCGTACTTGGCGGCGTACTGCCTCAGGAAATGCTCGGCGAGGATGAGCACGTCGTCCGCCCGCTCGCGCAGCGGGGGCAGGCGCAGCAGGATCACCGCGAGCCGGAAGTAGAGGTCCTTCCGGAAGCGCTCGCCGTGCACGTCCCGCTGCAGGTCGCGGTTGGTGGCGGCGAGGATGCGCACGTCGATCTTACGGTCCCGGATGCCGCCGACGCGGCGCACGGTGCGATCCTCGATGGCGCGCAGCAGCTTGCCCTGCAGCGCCAGTTCGATGTCACCGACCTCGTCGAGGAAGATGAAGCCGCCCTCGGCGGCCTCGAAGAGTCCGAGCTTCGATTCCTTCGCGTCGGTGAAGGCGCCGCGCTCGTAGCCGAAGAGCTCGGCCTCCATCAGCGTCGCAGGCAGCGCGGTGCAGTTCACGTCGATGAAGGGCCGGCCGCTCCGCGGGCCCGAGGCGTGGATGGTGCGCGCCACGAGGCCCTTCCCGGTGCCGGTCTCGCCGGTGATGAGCACCGGCGGCGTCTCGTCGAGTGCCGCCACCTGGCGCGCGCGGTCGAGCACGGCGCGCATGGCCGGTGATTGGCCGAGGATGCCCGAGAGCGACACCTCGCGGGTGGCCTGCTTGCGGTAGTAGGAGAGCTCCTGCCGCAACCGCGAGTTTTCCCGGGCGCGGTCGGCGAGGAGCTTCATCTCGTCGAGGTCCACGGGCTTCTTGATGTAGTCGAAGGCGCCGAGCTTCACGGCCTCCACGGCACCCTCGATGGTGCCGTACGCTGTCATCACCACCACCGAAATGGTCGGGTCGAACTCGCGCACCTTCTGCAGCAGCTCGATGCCGTTCATTCCCGGCAGCCGGAAGTCGGTGAAGACCACGTCGGGCTTGAGCCGCTCGAGCATCTCGAGCGCCGACTCGGCGTCGCCGGCGACTTCGGTCTCGTAACCGCCCTCGGTGAGGAAGACCTTGATGGCCCGCGCGAGCGTGCGCTCGTCGTCGACGACGAGGATCGTGCCGTTGCTCATGCCACTCCCGCCGGCTCGCGCGCCGGGGCCGCAGGGAAGACCAGCCGCACCGTGGTGCCCTCGCCGATCACGCTCGAGATCTCGAGCCGTCCGCCGGTCTGCTCCACGAACCGCCGTGCGATGGCGAGCCCGAGCCCCGTCCCCTCGCTGCGCGTGGTGAAGAACGGCTCGCACACGTTCGGCAGCACATCGGCCGGGATGCCGCGGCCGGTATCGCGGATCTCCAGCGCGACGCGGCCGTCCATGGCCGTGCCTTCGAGGTGCAAACGGCCGCCGCCGGTCATGGCGTCGAGCGCGTTGGACACGATCTCCAGGATGGCCGTCTCCACCTTCATCGGGTCGACGTGCACGTCGGGGAGGCCGTCCGGGATGACGACGTCGAGCGCGATGAGGCGGTCGGCCAGCAGGGTGCGCAGCGGGGCGATGGCGCCGTCGACCAGGGCGCCGAGCCGCTCGCGCATCTGGTGCGTGGGCGCGGGCCGCGAAAAGGTGAGCAGGTGCGCGATGCGCTTGTCGAGGCGGTCCACTTCCTCGATGATGGCCTGCAGTGACTCGCGCGCGGCCGGCGAGTCCGGGTGCCGGAGCGCCAGTTGCGCCGAGGCGCGCAGGCTCGCGAGCGGGTTGCGAAGGCCGTGCGCCACGGCGGCCGCCATCTGGCCCACCGAGGCGAGCTTCTCCGATTCCACCAGCTGCGCCTGGGTGCGCTCGAGCTGGGCGATCTTCGCCGCCAGCTCGGCGTTGAGCGCCTCGCGCGCGGCGCTCGACTCGCGCAGCCGCGCGGTCATCTCGCCGAAGGAACGCGCCAGGTCGCCGATCTCGTCGCGCGCATCGGTGCGGATCGGATGGTCGAGATTGCCGGCGCCCACCACGGCCATGGCGCTTCGCAGGTCGGTGATGGGACGCACGAGGCTCCGCGCGAAGGCGGCCGCGAGCAGCAATCCCGCCGCGATCGCCGCCGCCATGATGGTGAAGAGCAGGCGCCGCTCGCGGTCCACGATCTCTTCCACGCGCGCGAACGCGCGCTGCACGCTCGCGGTGCGCGTCTGGCGGTAGATCTCGTGGTTGAGCGTGGTGAGCTCGGGAAACAGTCGCGTCTTGAGCTCGCGCTGCGCCAGCAGGTAGCCCGCGTCGCGCCGACCGGCGACCGAGAGCACCATCACGCTGTCGGTGACCGAGTCGATCTGCGCGCGCAGCAGCCGCACGCTTTCGGCGTAGCGTCGTTCCTCGGGCCGCAGGCCGGCCTCCCAGCGCTCGAGCCAGTAGGTCACCACCTGCCGGTTGGTCTCGAGCTCCCGCGGGATGTCCTCCTCGAATCCGCTCAGCGCCCGCCAGACGATCTCCCCCTGCGCCTGCAGCGCCGATTCCACCTCGGCGTACGTGCGCGAGCGTCCGAGCCCCTGGCCCAGGTTCTCGAGCGCCTCGCGCTCCAGCCGGTTGCTGCGATAGGCGAGGGCGGCCACCAGGAGCAGCGGAATCGCCATCAACGCGAAGGCGAGGCCGAGGCGGCGTTGGAAGGTCATGTTGGGAAGATACGCTAGTGCGCCGCGCCGCCACCCCCGCGCACCCGCCCGGTCCGGAACAACAGGAGCAGCGGCAGCGCCACGACGAATGCCGTGCCCATCGTGAGGAACACCTTCTCGAAGGCGAGCATGCTCGCCTGCTGGTCCACGAGGCGCTCGAGCACGAGGTGGGCGCGCTGCCGGGCCAGCTCCGGGCCGCCGCCCTCCTGCGCCATGCGCATGGTGACCTGCTCCAGCCAGCCGCGCGTGGCCGGCTCGTACACCGAGACGTGTGCGCGCAGCGCCTCACGACTCTGCTCGGTCCATCTCGTCAGGATGGTGGCCGTGATGGCGATGCCGAAGCTGCCGCCCAGCTGGCGGCTCAGGTTGTACAGGCCGGTGCCCTGCGGGATCTCGGTGGGCTTGAGGTCGGCCACCGACACGCCGGTGAGGGGCACGAAGATGCAGCCCATTCCCACGCCGCGCAGGATCATCGGCCAGAGCAGGTCGTGCGTGCCGATGTCGACGGTGAAACGGTAGTGCATCCACATCGAGGCGAAGAACAGCAGCACGCCGATGGAGATGAGCGGCCGCACATCGATCCGGTTGGCGAGCCGCCCCGCGAACGCCATCGTCACCGCCGTGGCCACGGCACCCGGGAAGAGCACCTTGCCCGTGTCCCACGCGCTGTAGCCGAGGAGGTTCTGCAGGAAAACCGGCAGCGCGAACACGCTCGAGTAGAGCGCGAAGCCCAGGATGCTCGCGAACACGAGCCCCACGGTGAGTTGCCGGTTCCGCAGGATGCGCAGGTTCACGATGGGGTGGTCGGTGGTGAGTTCGTGCCACACGAACGCCACCAGCCCAATGATTGCCAGCAGCGCCTCGATCCGGATCTCGGTGGAGGCGAGCCAGTCCTTGCTCTCGCCCCGCTCCAGCATCACCTGCAATGCACCGACGCCCAGCACGAGGAACAGGACGCCCAGCCAGTCGACGTGATCGGCGCGCTCGGTCTTCTGGCGCGGCTCGGGCACGTAGGACCAGGTCAGGTACGCCGCGAGGATGCCGAGCGGAATGTTGATGAAGAAGATCCAGGGCCAGGCGTAGTTGTCGGTGATCCAGCCGCCGAGCGTCGGCCCGAGGGTGGGGCCCACCATCACGCCCATGCCGAAGATGGCGGTGGAGGTCCCGCGCTCTTCCTTGGGAAATACGTCGAAGAGGATCGCCTGCGCCGTCGAGATGAGCGCGCCGCCGCCCAGGCCCTGCATGACGCGCCACAGGACCAGCGTCTCGAGGCTGCGCGCCGTGCCGCAGAAGAACGACGCGACGGTGAAGAGGACGATCGAGCCGGTGTAGTAGTTGCGCCGGCCCAGCCGGTCCGAGAGCCAGCTGGTGAGCGGCAGGATGATCACGTTGGCCACGATGTAGCCCGTGCTCACCCACGCCACCTCGTCCAGCTGGGCGCCGAGGTTCCCCATCATGTGGGGAATCGCGACGTTCACGATGCTCGTGTCCACCAGCTCGAGCACGCTCGCCAGCACGACCGCGAACGCGATCAGGTAGCGCGCGCGGTAGATCTGTGCATCCGACCGCGCCAGCGGCCGGGGAAGGGCGATGGCGGTCACGGCCGCCTCAGCGCACCCGGATCTTCACGTCGGCCGACAGGCCCGGCCGCAGTGGATGCGCCGGGTCCTGCTGCCCGTCCACCGCAATGCGCACCGGCACGCGCTGCACGACCTTCGTGAAGTTGCCCGTGGCGTTGTCGGGCGGCAGCAGGGCGAAGCGGGCCCCGGTGGCCGGGCTCACCGACTCGACGGTCCCCTCGAACTCGACACCGCGATAGGTGTCCACCTCGAACGTGACCACGTCGCCTGGGGTCACGTCGGCGAGCTGGGTCTCCTTGAGGTTGGCCGTGACCCAGAGCTCGTGGGCGGGCACGATCGACAACAGCGCCTGGCCCGGCTGCACCAGTTCGCCGGGCTCGACACGACGACGCGCCACGACGCCATCCACCGGTGCGAGGAGCACGGTGTAGCCCACATTGACGCGCGCCGTCTCCACGGCCGCCTGCGCGGCCGCGAGGCGCGCGTCGGCGCTGCGGATGCCGGCGCTCGCCGCCGTCACCTGGCTCGCCGCGGCGGCGGCGCTGCGCCGGGCCGCCTCGAGGTTGGCCGCCGCCTGGTCGTAGGCCGTCTGTGCCTGATCGAGCTGTTGCGCCGGAATGACGCGATTGGCGGCGAGTGAGCGATAGCGCCGCAGGTCCGTCTCCGCCTGACGAAAGCGTGCCTCGGCGGCGCCCACGCTGGAGACGGCGCCGGCGGCCTGCGCGCGCGCGGTGCCGAGCTGTGCCGCGGCCTGGCCCGCCTCGCTCCGCCCACCCGCCTGCGAGCGCGCGAGTGCCAGGTCGGCCTCGGCCTGTCGAAGCCTGAGCTGCAGGTCGCGGTCGTCGAGCACGACAAGCGTGTCGCCCGCCTTCACGAGCTGGTTGTCGTCCACCAGCACCCGCGTCACGAACGCCTGCACCTTGGGCGCGATCGGCGTGATGTGGCCGTCGACCTGCGCGTTGTCGGTGGTGACGATGTTGCGCCGAGCCAGCCAGCGCACGAGGCCCCAGCCGGCCGCCGCAAGCACGACGGCAATGAGGACCAGGCGACGGATGCGTGCTGCCGTCGAGGGAGCCGCGACGTCGGGGGTACTGGGCTCCGGGGCGGGGGCCTCGGATTCCGGTGGCCGCGGGCGTGCGGGGCGCGGCTCGGTGTAGATGTCGGTCATCGTGCGTCCTTACTCTGCCGTAGTGCTCGTGCCGGGGAATGCGAGCCCCAGCGCGCGGTATGCGGTCACGCGCGCCACGTCGAGCGCCACGCGTGCCTGGATCAATGCATCGCGGGCCGCGACGAGGCCCCGCTGTGCATTCGTGGTTTCCACGCTTCCGGCAACGCCCGCCGTGAAGCGTTCCTGCGACTGCTGCAACTCCAGCTCCGCCAGTTCGACCCGTCGCCGCGCCACCGTGATCTGCTCTCGCGCCGATCGCATGTCGATGACGGCGCTCCGTGCCTCGGCGTCGACCTGCTGGACCGCGTCGGCCTCGCGCAGCTCCTGCGCCTCGATGCGCAACGTCTGCTCAGCGTGGCGCCGCTGGCGACGGAAGCCGTCGAGGATCGGCACCGCCAGCCCGATCGCCACGTTCCAGGTGCCGTTGTAGTCGCCCGACAGCCCGGCGCTCTGCTGCACATACCCGCTTAGCTGCGCGCTGGGCAGGTTCTCGCGCGCGATGGCGCGCTGCGTCAGCCGGGCCACCTCCGTGCGACGCCGCTCTGCCGCGAGCTCGGGCCGGTTGGCACCCGCGACCGCGACGGCCTCGTCTTCGGTGGCGGGCAGCCGAAGGTCCTCGACGCCGAGCGTATCGGCGAGCGCGAGGCGGGTGGCGAGCGGCAGCGACAGGGCGCGCAGCAGCTCGATCCGGGCGCGATCCCGATCGCCGCGCGCCAGCACGAGCGACGTGGCGGTCGCCGAGAGGTTCACCTCGTTGCGCGTCACGTCGATGTTGGTGCCGACGCCCGCCGTGGCGAGCTCGCGCGCCTGCGAGAGCAGGTCGGCCGCGAGGGCGCTGTCGGCCTGACGGGCCGAGATGGTGGCGTCGGCGCCGAGGAGCCGGACGTAGGCGGCGCCTGCGCGCGTGGCCGCCGCGGCGCCGAACGCCGACGCGTCGCTCGCGGCGGCGGCAGCCGAATCGCCGGCGGCCTGCAGTCGAGCGAGGGCAGGCAGGTCGAGCAGCGCCTGCGAGCCACTCAGGCGGAAGCGCGTGACGTTGAACGGCTCCGTGACCAGTCCCGTGCCGATCGGCAGGCCGAACTCGTCGATGTTCTGGGTGCTGCGCGACCAGCCGGCGAAGCCGTTCAGGTTGGGCAGCAGGTCGGCACGGCGCTGGCCGATGCGTTCATCGGCGATGCTGGCGTTCACGCGCGCGATCGCGGCCTGGGTCGCGTTGCGCTGCGCCAGGCGCATGGCCTGCTCGAGGGAGAGCGTGGTATCGCCCTGCATCACCGGGGCGATCGTGAGCAGCAGGGCGACGACGCTCATCGCGCCTCCGCGGTCGAGGGTGCCAGCACGCCGTGCATGAGCAGGTCGAGTGCGCCGCGGCCCAGCACCTCCAGCGGCAGCGGGTCCGGCTCATAGGGTCCGAAGAGGTGCACCATCTTCGCCCACGACACGAGGAGCGTCGGGATGGCCCGCGCGGCGATCTCGGCCTGCTCCGGCCGGAAGTCGCCCGAGGCCACACCCGCGGCGAGCACCTCCCGCAGCATGCCGCGCACGCGGAGGATCACGTTCTCGTAGTAGAACCGCGCCAGCTCGGGGAAGTTGTGCAGCTCGCCCTGGACTACCTTCGCGATCACCGTCGCCTGCGGATCGCTCATGATGGTCCACAACTGGGCGATGAACCGCTCCAGTCACTCGCGCGGCGTCCCGACGGCGAGCGCGTCCTGCAGCTGGCCGATGGAGCGACCGGTGCGATCCAGCACCATGGCGCGGAAGAGCGCGTCCTT
>JBJMOZ010000011.1:0-21072 GCA_045803465.1 Gemmatimonadales bacterium
GTGAGCCACTAGGGCGCCACCTCGGCCCCGGCCGCCGCCGGCGCCGTCGCCCCGCGCCGGGCGCGCCAGCGCGCGGCGAGCCCGTCGAACCACACGTACACCAGCGGCGTCACGTACAGCGTGATGAGCTGCGAGAACGCGAGCCCGCCCACCACCGCGAGTCCCAGCGGCTGCCGCGCTTCGGCGCCGGCGCCGATCCCGATCGCGATCGGCAGCGTGCCCATCAGCGCCGCCATGGTGGTCATCATGATCGCGTTCTTCTTCACCAGCCCGATCAGCATGATGATGCCGACGAAGGCGTAGACGGTGAGCTCGAAGCGGAGCACGTAGAGCGTGAGGAGTGCGCCGAAGCCGGCGAACGGCAGGCCCGAGAGGATCGTCAGCGGGTGGATGAAGCTCTCGTACAGGATGCCCAGCACGATGTAGATGACCACCACGGCGAGCACCAACAGCACGAGGAGGCTCGCCTGCGCATCCTGGAACGCCTGCGCGGTCCCGGCGAAGCGGCCCACGATACCGGCGGGCAGCACGTCGCGCGCGACGGCTTCGACTTCGCGTACGGCATCGCCGATCGAGACGCCTTCATCGAGGTTGAACGAGATCGTCACCGCCGGCAGCTGACCGGAATGGTTCACCGAAAGCGGCCCGAGGCCCTCGCTGACGCGGGCCAGGGCCGTAAGCGGCACCAACTCGCCGTTGGCGGCACGGATCGAGAGCAGCTGCATGGCGGCCAGGTCCCGCTGGTATTCCGGCAGCAGTTCCATCACCACCCAGTACTGGTTGTCGGCGGTGTAGATGGTGGAGACCTGCCGCGCGCCGTAGGCGTTGTAGAGCGCGTCCTGGATGGCCTCGGCGCTCACGCCCAGGGAGGTGGCGCGATCGCGGTCGATGTCGACGCTGATCTGCGGGTTGCTGATCTGCAGGTCGCTGGTGACGTCACGCAGCCCCGGCAGGTCGCGCGCGCGCGACTCGAGCGTCTGTGCCGCGCGGTAGAGCTCCTCCACGTTGCTGCCCTGCAGCGTGTACTGGTAGAGACTCTTCGAGGAGCGCCCGCCGATGCTGATCACCGGCGGATTGGTGACGAAGGCGCGCACGCCCGGCACCGTCTCCTGCAGCTTGCGGGTGAGGCTGCGAGCCACCGCGTCGGCGTCCATGCTGCGCTCACCGTGCGGCTTGAGGCGGATGATGAAGCGTCCCTCGTTGGTCGCCGCGCTCCGGCCGCCCTGGCCCATCGCCGACATGAAGCCGTCCACGTTGCTGTCGGCCGCCACGACCTGCATGGCGGCGAGCTGGCGGCGCTTCATGCCCTCGAAGCTCGTGCCCTCGCTGGCCTCGATGGTGGCGCGGAGCTGGTTCTGGTCCTCGCTGGGAATGAACCCCTTGGGCACGGCACCCGCGAGCACGACGGTGCCCGCGAGCAGTCCGGCGCACACCGCCGCCGACACGCGCGGATGATCCATGACCCAGGCGAGGGAGCGCTCGTAGGCGCCGAGGCTCCACTGGTAGATGCGGTCGAACCACGCGGTGGCTCGGAACGCCCAGCCCTCGCCGCCATGCCCGCCGGGCTTGAGGAACCGGCTGCAGAGCATCGGCGTGAGGGTGAGCGAGACGACGGCCGACACGAGGATGGCCGCCGAGATGGTCACGGCGAACTCGCGGAAGAGCCGGCCGATGAGCCCGCCCAGGAACAGCAGCGGGATGAACACGGCCACGAGCGAGATGGTCATCGAGACGATGGTGAACCCGATCTCGCGCGCGCCGGTGAACGCCGCCTCCATGGCCGGCTCCCCGCGCTCCATGTGGCGCACGATGTTCTCGAGCATCACGATGGCATCGTCCACAACGAATCCCACCGCGAGGGTGAGCGCCATCAGCGACAGGTTGTCGAGACTGTAGCCGAGCAGTGCCATGATGGCGAAGGTGCCCACGATGGACATCGGCAGCGCGAGGCTGGGGATGACGGTGGCGGAGAGGTTCCGCAGGAACAGGAAGATCACCAGCACCACGAGCGCGAGCGTGAGGTACAGGGTGAACTTCACGTCGTCCACCGACTCGCGGATGGTGGTGGAGCGGTCGTAGACCTCGCTCACCTGCACGGCGGCAGGCAGCTGGGCGCGCAGCGATGCCATCTCCTCGCGCACCGCCTCGGCCACCTGCACGGTATTGCTGCCCGGCTGGCGGAAGATCGCGAGCACGATGCCGCGATCGAGGTTGTACCACGCGGCGGCCTTGGTGTCCTGCACGCCGTCGATGACCTCGCCGAGGTCGCCGAGGCGCACGGGGTTGCCGTCGCGCCAGCTCACGATGAGCCGCCGGAACGCGGCGGCATTCTGCAGCTGGCCGCTCGACTCCACCGACCACGCCTTGTCGGTGCCCCAGAGGATGCCGGTGGGCAGGTTGACGTTGCCGCTGCCGATGGCCTGCACCACCTCGTCGATGCCCACGCGCCGCGCCGCAAGCGCCTGCGGGTCGAGCTGCACGCGCACGGCGTACTTCTGCGAGCCGTACACCTGTACCTGGGCCACGCCCGTTATGGTCGAGAGGCGCTGGCCGATGAGCACCTGGCCGTAGTCGTCGAGCTGCGGCAGCGCCACGGTCGCCGACGTGAGCGCGTACAGCGCGATGGGCGCCGAGGACGGGTCCACCTTGCGGTAGGACGGCGGCAGCACGTCGCGCGGAAGGGTGCGCTGCGCCTGCGCGATGGCCGCCTGCACGTCGGCCGCCGCGGCGTCGATGTCGCGCTCGAGCGCGAACTGCAGCGTGACCTGCGTGCTGCCCTGCAGGCTCGTCGAGGTGATCTGGTCGATGCCCGCGATCGCCGAGAACTGCTTCTCGAGCGGCGTGGCGACGGCGGCGGCCATCGTCTGCGGGCTCGCGCCCGGGAGCGAGGCGCTCACCGAGATGGTGGGATAGTCCACCGTGGGCAGGTCGTTGACCGGCAGCTGGCGATAGGCCACGATGCCGAAGACGAGGATGGCCGCCATGACGAGCGTCGTCATGACGGGCCGCCGGATGAAGGGTGCCGCGATGTTCACTCTGCCGCCTGTTCCTCCGCCGGCCGGGGCGCGATGCGCGTGCCCTCCGACAGGCGGACCTGTCCGTCGGTGATGACCTGTTGGCCGGGCTCGACGCCTTCATCGAGCACGGCGAGCATATCGCTGGTGCGGCGCACGCGCACGGGGCGCACATGCGCACGGCCGTCGTCGCCGGCCACGAAGACGACATCGCCCTGCTGGCCCGACACGACCGCCGTGGCGGGCACGACGAGCACCTGGCGGTCCACGTCGAGCTCGAGCCGGACGCGCACGAGCGCCCCCGGCCACAGCCGCCCGTCGCGATTGTCGAACCTGGCCTTGAGCGCAATGGTCCCGCTGAGCGAGTCCACCGCGTTGTCGAGGAACACGAGCTGGCCGCGGCTGCGCACCGTGTCGCCCACGGGCAGGGCGACGACCGGCAGCGCGTTGCCGCCGCGCGCGCGCACCGCGGCGAGCTGATCCGCGGGGAGGGTGAAGCGCACGAGAATGGGCGCCAGCTGATTGATGACGACCAGCGGCGTGGATCCGTTGGCCTGCACCAGGTTGCCCTCGCGCACCAGCAGGCCACCGGTCCGGCCCGCGATGGGTGCGCGCACGGTGGCGTACTGGAGATCGAGCCGCGCGCGCGCGACGGCGCCCGAGTCGGAGCGCAGCGTGGCGGCCAGGCCCGCGGCACGGGCGCGAGCCTGGTCGAGCTGCTGGGCCGTGACGTACTCCTTCTCCGCGAGCGCCGTGAAGCGGTCCACGTCGCGTTGCGCCGCCGCGTAGTCGGCCGCGTCGCGCGCCAGCGCGCCCTCGGCCTGGGCGAGGGAGGCCTCGAAGGGGCGCGGATCGATCGTGAAGAGCACCTGACCCTCCGCGACGTCCTGCCCTTCCCGGAATGCCACCCGCGTCACGAGCCCGCTCACCTGCGGCGCCACGCGCGCCGTCTGCAGCGGCTCGACCGTGCCGGTGGCCTCGAGCACCACGGGCACGTCACGCCGCTCGACGCGTGCGAGGGAGACCGGCACCGCCGGCGTGGGCGGCGGCGGATCGGCGCGGCAGGCGGTGAGGGCGAGCAGCAGCGGCGCGAGCAGGCGTCGGGTCATCGGACCGTGTCGGGCGGCGCGGCCGCCGGATCGAGGGTGAGGCGATGCGTGCCGTCGGGCTCGAGGCGCGCCGAGGCGTGGGCGAGATCCACCACGGCGGCATACCACGCGAGGCGGGCCGAGATCTGCTGCGCCCGCGCGTCGGCCAGTGCGTTCTCGGCGGCGAGCAACTCGATGATGCTTCCCACCCCTTCCTTGTAGCGCGCCCGGGCCGCTTCGGCCGAGGCCTCGGCGGCCTCGCGCAACTCGTCGCTCGTGCGGGCGCGCTCGACCGCGGTGCCGAGCGTATGATAGGCGGTGAAGACCTGGGTGCTCACGTCGCGCGCCAGCCGATCGGCGCGGGCCGCCTCGGCATCGGCGAAGTCGCGGGCGGCGCGCGTGTTGTATTCCCAGGTGAAGCCGTTGAACACCGGGACGGTCAGCCCGAGCCCGAGGGAATAGAAGTAATCGGCGCCGCCGTTCGGAGCGATGAACGTGCGGCCGCCCTGGCCGACGGCGGCAAGCGACGGATAGCGCTCCGCACGCGTGGAGCGCACACGCTCGCGGGCCGCTTGCACGTTGGCGCGCGCGGCGGCGAGATCGGGCCGCTCGGCGAGCGCGCCGGCGATGAGGGCCTCCACGCTGTCGGCGAGCGGTGCCACCGGCTGCCGGCCGGCCGTCGAATCGGCCTCGAGCGGTGCTGTCGGCGGCAGGCCGGCGGCGACGGCGAGGGCTCCACGCGCCACGGCGAGATCGCCCTCGGTCTGCTGCACCAGCAGGCGAGCCTGCGCACGGGCGGTCTTCGCCTGCAACACGTCCGCCACCGTGGCCACGCCGACGCGACGGCGATCCTCGGACGCGGCGAGGTTCACCTCGGTTTCCCGCAACGACTGGCGACGGGCCACCACGAGGGCACGCAGCGCCACATAGTCGTAGAACGCGAGCGACGTGTTGCGCACCACGTCGGCGATGGCGGCGTTGTGGGTCCAGTCCGCCGCCAGCAGCGCGTTGCGCGCCGCGCCCACACGACCGGAGCGCCCTCCGAGGTCCAGCAGCAGCCAGGTGAGCGAGGCGGTGGGACCGTAGACGGTCTGCTTCACGGCGCGACGCCCCTGCGTGGCGGCGGTCTTGAGGGTGGTGACACCGAGGTCGAGCGACAGCTCCGGCCAGACCTCCCCCAGCGCCGCACCATAGGTGGCGGCCTGCGCGCGGGCGGTGGCCCAGGCGGCGCGCGTGTCGGGGCTGCGCTCGAGCGCGAGGTCCACGAAGTCGGCCAACGACAGGGCGCCGCGACGCGCGGCGAGGTGGCCCGGGAGGTCGACGATCTCGGCCGGCGGCGGGACGGCCGCAGCGCGCGTCGTGGGCGGGGTCCAGCGCTGGGCGGGCCCGGGTGCCGTGGCGGGCGCATCGCCGACGCCGGGATTGGCGGGGGCGCAGCCGGCGGCGAGCACGACGGCAAGGAGGACGCGACGGCTGGGGACCACGTTCAGGGGCATATCATTCAATACGTTCAGTGTGGATTGAACGTTGAGAAGGTACCGCGTACCTTGCCGTGAGACCATGGTTCCGAGGTGTCGTGCAACCGTACATCCGCGCCTTCGTCGAAGGTACCAGCGCCCTGTTCGAGGAGGACGGCGTCGCGCCGATCGCGGGGCTCGTCTTCGCGCGGCTGCTGCTGAGTCCCGACGCCATGTCCCTCGCCGATCTCGCCGCCGAGCTCGAGGTGAGCAAGGCCAGCGTCAGCATGGACACCCGCCGCCTGGAGGATGCGGGCATCCTCGAGCGCGTGGTCCGTTCCGGCGACCGGCGGGTGTTCTATCGCGTGGCGCCGGACTTCACCGAACGGCTGATCGAGCGACGGCTCACGCGCATGCGCCGATTTCGTGGCCTGCTGCGGTCCGCGGCGCGCAGTCCTGCCGACGCCGACGTGCGCCGACGGCTCCGGGCGTGCGATGCGGCCTACGGCCGGATGGTACGCGTGCTCGCCGCCGAGGCCGCGACGCAGGATTAGATTCCCGATCCATATGCGCCCGTCCCACGCGCTTCGCGTCGTCCCCTTGATGTTCGCCGCCGCCTGCGGTCCGAAGGCGGCCCCCGCCCCGCAAGTGGCGCTGGTGCCCGCCGGCGACACGCTCCTCCTACCCTTCGCCGAGGCCACCGATGCGGCGTGGCGCGGCGGGGCCCGCTGGGCGGTGCTCGCACCGGGCGGTCCCGAGATCCGGCTGGCCGACTTCGAGAAGAAGGACCTGCCCGCCCTCGGCGCGGGCACGGGCGAGCTGAAGTACCCGCTGTCGCTCTTCCTCGCCAGCGACACGCTGCACGCCGCCGATTGGGTGAACCGGCGCCTCACGCTCTGGTCGCTGGACGGCAAGTTCGGTCGCGCGGTGCCGGCCTTCGCGAACCTGCGCGGCGCACTGCCACGCGCACGCGACGCGGCCGGCAACTTCTACGTCGAGCTGCGCCCGCCCGCCGGGCCCGATGGCAGCGGCAACCGCGACTCGGCGAGCGTGCTGCGCGTGACGCCGTCGGGTGCCGTGGACACGGTGGCGCATCTCGCCCCGCTCGACCTCGCGAAGGTGGCGAGCCCGTCGGGCGAGCGCTTCGAGCAGCGGGTCTTCAGCGGCACCGATCGCTGGGGCGTCGGGCCCGACGGCACGGTGTGGCTGGCACGGGTCTACCACAACCGGGTCGACCGCGTGCCGCCGGCCGGCGACGTGAGGAAAGGCCAGCCACTGCCCGACCGAGTGCTGGAAGTGACGCGCGAGGATCGCGAGCGGTTCGTGGCAAAGTTTCCACCGGAGCTGCGCGGCACG
Source organism: Gemmatimonadales bacterium (assembly GCA_045803465.1). Lineage (GTDB taxonomy): Bacteria > Gemmatimonadota > Gemmatimonadetes > Gemmatimonadales > GWC2-71-9 > JAGGAG01. Next base: position 6,916 of record JBJMOZ010000011.1, read on the forward strand.
GCCGAGCAGCTGCCGTTCGCGCCCATCAAGGCCGCCTTCACGTCGGCGTTCGCCGATGCGCAGGGCAATGTGTGGCTGGAGCGGAGCCGGGCCGTGAGCGACACGGTGCAGAGCTACCACGTCGTGGGCGTCGATGGCGCGCTCCGCTACATCGCCGTCGTCAATGGATTCCGTCGCATCATCGCCGCCAGTGAACGGGAGGCGCTCGTCGCGCTGCCCGTGGCCGACGGCGTGCAGCTCCAGCGGGCGCCCCTCGCGGCGCTCTCCTCACCCGCGGCGCCCTGAGCACCGCCTCTCTCGCAGGAGTCTTCCCAGTGCCGTTTCGTTCCCGGGGCCTCGCGCTCCTCACGCTCGCCATGGGCTGTTCGGCGTCGGCCCAGCCGGGCAAGGATGCCGCGACCGACACCACGACCGCCGCTGGCCCCACCGCCCTCGCCGTCGACACGAAACTGCCGGTGACGTTCGGCGCCGTGAGCAACGTGGTGGAGTTCGCCGGCGGGCGCGTGGCGTTCGCCGACTCGCGCGAGCGTCGCTTCCACGCCGCCGACTTCGCGAGCGGCAAGGTGGATACGCTCGGCACGCGCGTCGATTCGGTGAAGGCCGACGACGGCAGCTACCGCCTGCCGGGGTGGGTGGCACGCCTTGCGAACGACACGCTGGCACTGGTGGACTTCGCCGCGATCCGCACCACGCTCTGGACCCCGGCCGGCGCCTTCGTACGCACGCTGCCGCTGCCGCGGGTGGGCGGCGCGACGCCCGTCATGGCGTACGACACGCTGGGCCACGCTTACAAGGCCGACCTCACCAGCGTGCTCGGCGGCTCGGAGCCCGGTGCCACGCTGCGCCGCGACAGCCTGCCGATCCTGCGCATCACGCTCGCGACGGGCGTCTCCGACACCGTCGCGTACATGAGCGGGCCGGACTTCGGGCTGGCGACATTCGGCGAGCAATCGCAGGAAGTGGCGAAGGTGTTCGGCCCTACCGACGCGTTCGGCGTGATGGCGGACGGGCGGATGTGGGTGGCGCGCGCACGCTCGCACTCGGTGGACTGGCGCGCCGCCGACGGCTCGTGGACGCGTGGGACGACGCACGAGTGGAAGAAGGTGCCCGTGACCGATGCCGACAAGCAGAAGGTCATGGATCGGCTGAAGGAGCGCGGGCTGCCGACCGGCGTCAAGATCGTCTTCCCCTTCGCGGAGACGAAGCCCTCGTTCGAGGTCGCGTTCGGCCTGCCATCGGGCGAGGTGTGGCTGCAGTACAGCCGCGCGAACGACGACGAGGCGATGCGCTACGCCGTCGTCGGCAGTGACGGGAAGTACAAGCGCGACGTGACGGTGCCCGCCGGCATCCAGCTGGTGGGTTTCGGCCGGAGCGGCGCGGCCTATGGCATCACGAAGGAGACGGACGGACGCCGCGGCCTGGTGCGGCTCATTCCGGCGGCCTGACCTCGGGCGCATCGGGCGAGGGGGCCTCGCCCCGCCGCCCGATGCGCGACGGCCGACCCTCCTCGTACCACCGGCGGGTGATCTCGCCCGCCAGCTCCCGATTCCCCAGTCCGAAGGCGAGACCCGCCGCCAGCGCCACCGCGCCGAGGATCAGCGTGAAGGCGGTGGTCACGATCTCTTCCGAGACGCCCACCTGCTGCAGGGCCATGAACGCGGCGATGAGCACCACGACCCACTTGGCCACGCGCGCCACGGTGGGCACGCCCGCCACGCGCCCGGCCGATGCCACGATCACCGCACGCAGGAACTCGCCCACGATCATGCCGAGGATGACGATCACGCTCCCGGCAATGAGCGTGGGAAGGAACGCGAGCATCTGGCCGAACATCGCGTTGATGCTCTCCAGTCCCAGGGCCGCGCTCGCGAGCAGGATCACGACGAGCATCACGAGCCAGAAGAGGAGGCGACCGGCGGCGTGCACGGGATCGAGCCGCGAGCCGGTGCGGCTGACGAACTCGTCGAGACCCTGCTCCTTGGCGACGCGGTTGAAGTCGAGCCGTGACAGCGTGGCGTCGGTCCAGCGCCGCAGCTGGCGCGCGACGAGGTAGCCCGCCGCCAGGATGAGGATCGCCGCGAGGAATGCGGGCGCGATGTACAGGATCTGCTCCACGCCGTAGCGCAGCCGTTCCAGAAGCTCGTTCACTGCATGACCTCGATGACGAGTTTGCCCAGCTGGTCGCCGGCCGCGAGCCGGCGGAAGGCGTCCGGCGCACGGTCGAGCGGCACCACCGCGTCGACACGCGGCCACAGCTGGCCCGCGGCGGCGAGCTCGACGATGGCCGCGAATTCCGCGCGACTCCCCATGGTGGAGCCGAGCAGGGACCACTGGTGCCAGTAGAGCCGGCGAACGTCGAGCGAGACGTGCGGTCCGCCGGTGGCGCCGCAGGTGACGAGCCGCCCGCCGCGCCGCAGGGCACGCAGCGAGCTGGGCCACGTCGGCTCGCCCACGCTGTCGGCGACGACGTCGGCGCCGCGGTTGCCGGTGACCGCACGCACGGCCGCCACGACGTCGCCGGTGCGATGGTTCACGACGTGGTCGGCGCCGTCGCTCCGGGCGGCGCCAAGCTTGGCGTCGCTACCGCTGGTGACGACGGTGATCGCACCCAGGTGGCGCGCGATCCGCAGCAGTGCCTGGGAGACGCCGCCCCCGATGCCCCAAATCAGCACCGTCTCGGCCCGCTGCAGCCGCGCGCGGGTGACGAGCATGCGCCAGGCCGTGAGCGTGGCGAGCGGAAACGCCGCGGCCGCGGCCCACGGCATCTCGACCGGCACCGGCGCGAGGTTGGCCTCGGGAATCACCACGAACTCGGCCATGGTGCCGTGCCGGTGCTCGCCCAGCAGCTGAAAGGCCGGGCAAAGCGACTCCTCGCCCGACCGGCATTCGTCGCACGTACCGCACGAGAGGCCGGGGTTGATCATGACCCGGTCCCCGGGGCGCACGGTGGTCACGGCTGTGCCCACCTCGTCCACCACTCCCGCGCCATCGGCGCCGACCACGTGGGGGAACTGGTAGGCCACTCCGGGCAGCCCGCCGGCCACGAAGAGGTCGAGCCGGTTGAGCGCGGCCGCCCGGACGCGGACCCGGACGTCATGGGGGCCGCGGACGGGAGGTACCGGCAACTCGGTGAGCGCCAGGTGCTCGAGTCCGCCGGTGCCGGTGAGTGCGAGCGCTCGCATGAGCAATCCCGGAGCCGGGGTCATCGGGGCGCGGTCAGGTGATGGTGCACGAGAGTGCGACGTGGAGTATACGGCGTGCGACGCCCGCTTGCAGAGCGGGGGAAGTCGTGCATCTTAGACGGATGATCAGGCGATAGAGGCTCCGGCGCCTCGACTGGCGGCGGGTCACGCCGCGCATATCGACCAGAGGAGCGAACGATGGACGAGTTCGAGTCGGGCTGGCAGAGCGCGGGCTGGATGGACGAGATGCCGGGCGCCAGTGAGCCGGCCGTTCCCCCTCCGCCGCCCCCGCCCGCTCCCGTGGTCGTGCTCACCACGAATCCGGAGGTCGTCGCCGCCGTGCGCAAGGCCGTCCAGAAGTCGGCGAAGAAGGCCGAGCGGACCGCCAAGGTGGCCAAGGCCAAGAAGGCGGTGAAGAAGGCCGTCGCCAAGGCCGCCGTGAAGTCGCGGGTGCGCCGGGCGAAGAAGGCAGTGAAGAAGGCGGTCCGGAAGGCCGTCCGCCGTGCCAAGGTGACCCGCGCGAAGAAGGCGGTGAAGAAGGCCGTCGCGAAGGTGAAGGTGCGCCGGGCCGTGAAGAAGACCGTCCGCAGCGCCAGAAAAACGGTCAAGCGCGCCAAGAAGGCCGCCCGCGCCCGGCGCTGAGCGGCAAGAGTGGCTCCGAACGCCCCGGCCCGGTGCCGGGGCGTTTGGCGTCCTGCCCATCACTCAGTGCGCGTGGACGGATACCGGGTGCAGCGGGGAAATGCACGGATCCAAGGGCGGAGCGGAGCCATGTTCGCGCTGGGTGCATGGCGCCATGCTCTTGTCCGTGAATGGTTTACGCCCCGTCCATCGTTCCCCGCACCAGCCCTCGTGACGGCCCGATATGTGCTTTGAGAGCGTGCGCATGAGCATTCCTCCAGCGCTACGCGCCAGCTTCGCCGTCCTGCTCGCCCTCGTCTCGCTCACCGGCTGCCACCGGAAGCCGAAGGATGGGGTGGCGCTTGTGGGCGTGGCGGTCTTCGACGGCGTCTCGCCGTATCTCAAGCGCGACATGGTGATCGTGGTCCGCAAGGACACGATCGCCGCCATCGGCACCCGGTCCTCCGTCGCGATCCCGAAGGACGTGCCGGTCATCGACATGAAGGGGAAGTACGTCATTCCCGGCCTGATCGACGGCCACGTGCACGTGCAGCCCTGGACCCTCAACCGCTTCGTCGCCGAGGGCGTGACGGCGGTGCGCGACGTCCATGGGCAGCTCGACACGATCATGCACCTGCGCGAGCAGGCGCAGCTGAACAGCTACCTGTCGCCGCGCATCTATGCGGCCGGCGCCATGATCGACGGCGTGCCGGCCACCTACCCGGACGCGTTCGCCGTGAAGGACGGTCCCGAGGCGCGGAAGGCCGTCGACCGGCTCGCCGTCCTGGGCGTCGACTATCTCAAGGTGTACACGAACCTCGACGAGCCGCTGCTGCGTGCGGTGCTCGACGAGGCGAAGACGTTCGGTCTCAAGGTCTCGGCGCACCTGGGCAGCGTGGATGCGCTGACGGCGGCCGAACTGGGCGTGTCGTCGATCGAGCACATGAGCGGCGTGCCCGAGGCCGCCAAACCCGACCCGAAGCTCGATGCGGCCTACAAGAAGGGCTTCTTTGCAGGCTGGACGGCCTTCGAGCGCGCATGGTCCGGGCTCGACTCGGCATCGCTCGCGCGGGTGGCGGAACGGCTCGTCGGCGAGAAGGTGACGCTGATCCCGACGCTGGTGCTGCACGACACCTTCAGCCGGCTCGACGACCCCGCCCTCGCCGCCGACTCGGCGCTGCGTGCGGTGCCCGACTCGGAGCTCGTGCGCTGGAACGTGCCGGGCATGGTGCGGCGCGCGGGCTGGACGCAGGACGACTTCGCCGCGTTCCGCGCGGCGCGCGCCAACCAGAATCTGTTCGTGCGACTCTTCCGTGCGGCCGGCGGGCGCGTGGTCGCCGGTACCGACGCGGCGAACCAGATGCTCATCCCCGGCACGAGCCTGCATCGCGAGCTCGAGCTGCTGGTCGCGGCCGGCTTCCTGCCGAGCGACGCGCTCTACAGCGCCACCCGCGACGCGGCCCGGCTGCTCGGTGCCGACTCCATCGGCGTGCTGACGGTGGGCCGCAAGGCCGATCTCGTGATCCTCGGCGCCGATCCCCTGCTGGACATCCGGAACCTCGATACGGTCGAACAGGTCATGCTGCGGGGCCACCTCCTCCCGTCCGACTCGCTTCGCAAGCAGTATTAGCGCGTGCAATTCACGCGCATCGTGCTGGGCTGGCTCGCCGCCGGCCTCATCTTCCTCGCCGCCGACCTGCTCCGTGCGCGCCTGACGGGCGCCCGCGCGAGCGCACCTCGCTGGGTGCCCTTCGCGGAGGCCCTGCCGTTCACGCTGCTGCTCGCCCTGTGGTTCGCGAGCCTGGGGCGCGGGATGTGGCCGCTGGTGCTCGTGCTGCTCGCGCTGGCGATCGAGGCGCCGGGGCGGCTAGGGGAGATCGCGAGAGGCGAGCAGCGCGGACTAGTGGCGAAGCGGGTGGTGCCGACAGTGGGAAAGCTGCTGGTCGCGGGGGCGATGTTGCGGGTGATCCTGTAGGACCGTCACCCTGCAGGCAACGCGCTGCCGATGACCCCCGCAGCCCTGAGCACCCACCACGCACCCACCACGATCCCGGCCGTCCCCACGGCGCGAGCCGCATGGCGGCCCCACACCAGCGAGTGCGCGGCCGCGTGGCGCATCGCGTACGCCGCCGCCATCGCGAAGAGCGTCATCGCGGCGGTGACGCCGACGCCGAACATCACCAGGTAACCAAGACCCACCGACAGGCTCGGCAGCATCGTCACCGGGACGAGGGCGACCACCGCGCTCGTGCCCGCGAGACCGTGCATCAGGCCGACGAGCGTGATGCCGCCGTGCTCGTGGCCAGCGTGCGCGTGCGGATGGGGATGCTCGTGCGGATGCTCGTGGCGGTGCGTGGGCGTCGCGTGATGTGCATGCACGTGTGCGTGCCCGCCATGCTCGTCCGGTGTGTGCAGGTGCAACCGCGCCGCCGAACGCCAGGCCCACAGGCCCAGGCCGACGAGCATGAGGCCCACGACGGCCTCGCCGACGGCGTCAAAGCGCGCCGGGAGCTTGAGGCCGGTCACGAGCAGCAGCGCGCCGGCGAGCAGCACCGCGACGGAGTGGCCGAGGCCCCAGCGCGCGCCGAAGCCGGCGGCCACGGCGAGGTTCGGCCGTCGGGTGACGAAGGTCGTCACGGCGAGCATGTGGTCGATCTCAAGTGCGTGCAGGAAGCCCAGCACGCACGCAGTCCCGAGCACCACCAGTGTCTCCACCCGATGTCTCCTCGCGCTATGTTTTGGGCATGAGCGACCATCACGTCGACCAGCGGCCGCGCATCCGGCTCACGAGCCTCTCCCACGGCGCCGGCTGAGCCTGCAAGCTCGGGCTCTCCGAGTTGACGCACGTGTTGCGTCACGTCCCGCAGGTCACCGATCCGAACGTGCTCGTGGACGCCTCCACGCGCGACGACGCGGCCGTCTACCGGCTGTCGAGCGAGCGCGCGCTGGTGGCCACGACCGACTTCTTCACGCCCATCGTCGACGATGCCGCGACGTGGGGCGCCATCGCGGCCGCGAACGCGCTCAGCGACCTGTACGCCATGGGGGCCACGCCGCTCTTCGGCCTGAACCTCGTGGGCTGGCCGCGCGAGACGCTCCCGCTCGAGCTGCTCGGCGACGTGCTGCGCGGGGCGGCGGAAACCTGCGCCAGCGCCCGCTGTCCCGTGCTCGGCGGCCACACCATCGACGATCCCGAGCCCAAGTTCGGCATGGCGGTCATCGGCGAGGTGCACCCGGACCGCATGCTGGTGAACAGCGCAGCGAAGCCGGGCGACCTGCTGATGCTCACCAAGCCCATCGGCACCGGCATCCTGACGACCGCACTCAAGCGGGACGCCATCGACGAACAGGCGCTCGAGCCCGCGGTGCGCAGCATGACCAGGCTCAACGACGGTGCCATGCGCGCGGCACTGGCCTGCGGCGTGCGGGCCGCCACCGACGTGACCGGCTTCGGCCTGCTGGGTCACCTCGGCCAACTGCTCTCGGCGAGCGGTGTCGCCGCCGAGCTCCATGTGGCGCGGGTACCGGTATTGGATCGGGCGCGTGAACTGGCCGCCGCCGGCTTCGTCCCGGGCGGCACGACGCGCAATCTCGCCACCTCGACCGCCGAGTGGGAGCCGGGCATCGATCCGGCGGATCGGCTGCTGCTGGCGGATGCCCAGACCTCGGGCGGCTTGCTGCTGGCCGTGCCGCCCGCGATGGAGGAAGCACTTCGCGAGGCGCTGGATCGGGAACAGACCCTCGCAGCGGCCGTGATCGGCCGCTGCCTCGACGGCGTGCCCGGCGCCATCACGGTACGCCGGGCGCCCTGAGCCCTACGCACGAACGGACGCGACATGATTCGCTGGACGCCCCAGCAGATGGACCGACTCGAGCAGGCCGCCCGCCAGGGACTCCGCGTGCAGGTCCTGCGACGCGGCACGGAGTACATCGTGACGGCGCGCAAGGTGACGTCGCGCGGCCAGAAGGAAGTGTTCGTGGGCTGGCTGCCGATGACGGGCGAGGAGCTGGTCTTCCCGCTCAACGAGATCGACCACTTCGAGGTGATCGGCGCATGACGGCCGTCGCCGTGGTGCATGTCGACGAAAGCTGCCTGGGCAACGGCCGCGAGGGCGACAACCCCGGCGGCGCCGCCGGACTGATCGAGGTGCGACACCGCGGCGCCGTCGAGCGCCGCGATTTCTATCTGTCCTCGCCGGGCACGACGAACAACCGCATGGCGCTGTTGAGCGCCATCACGGCCCTCGACCTGCTCGCCGGCAAGGGCAAGCGCTTCGCCGTGCTGCTGGTGTCCGACTCGGAGTATCTCGTGAAGGGCGTGCGGGAGTGGGCGCCCGGCTGGGAAGCCCGCGGCTGGCGCCGCAAGGGTGGCGCGATCGAGAACCTCCCGCTGTGGCAGCAGGTGCTGCAGTCGGCGCAGCGGCACGACGCGCAGTTCACCTGGGTGCGCGGCCATCAGGGCCACGCGAAGAACGAATACGCCAACGACGTCGCCGTCCGGGCCGCGAAGGAGTTGCTCGCCTCCGACGGCGCCGTGCCCTCGGGCTTCGACGACTGGCTCGACGCGAAGCGGGCGAAGGGCAACTACCTCGAGTACGACGGCGACGCCGCCTTCGCGAAGCTGGAGGAGCGCCTGCTGCGTGGCGAGCGCTTCCCGCTGAAGTAGCGCTACTCCTCGACGAACTCCTGTACCGCCGCCACCCCGCAGCCCGGCCACGTCACGCGCACATAGGAGCTGTCCGCCAGCACGTAGTGCACTTCGCCCGACGTGATGCGCGGAAAGGAGGCGCACGTGGGCTCGATGACGAGCGGACTCACCGTGCGCACGTCGTAGCGCTCGGGGACCCCGCTGCGCATCATGGTGACCGTGCCCGTCTGCTCGATGGTGCCCGCGGGCATGGGCAGGCCGAACGTCATGGCGACTCCGGCGGCCGGCGTGAAGACGCTGCGGATGTCGGTGGCGACATTGCCGTCGCTTCGAGGCGCGAAGGAACGACGCAGCGTGAGGGTGCTCTGCAGCACGAGCTGGCCGTTCTCGAGTGCCAGAGAGCGCGAGCCGTTGCGCACCGCCGAGAAGGACTGGGCGGTGTCCTGGGCCGCGAGATCCCAGGTGAAGTCCTGATACTCCAACCGATAGGCATAGCCCGGCGACGGGTCGGGATCGCTGATGCGGATGCCACCGGTGAGCCCCAGGGCACCGCCGCCCCGGAAGTCGGTGAAGGCGCACGCCGGCAGCGCATAGGTGTACACGGCGTTGTCGAGCGTGCCGTCGCCGTCACTGTCGGCCGAGGAGGAGACGGTGGCGCACAGCGACCGCGGCGGAATCACGAGCGAGCGCAGCGGCGCCCGCAGGCCCTGCGGCGTGAGCGCAGAGGCAGTGCCGGCGAGGGCGTCCACCGCCTGCTCCGTCTCCTCGGCGCTCGCCGTCGCGGCGTCGAGCGCCGCCGAATGTTCGGTGCCGCCAGCGGGCGAGCCATCGTCACCGTTGTCGTTGCCATCGGAGCATGCCGCCAGGAGCACCATGGCGGCCAGGATCACGCGGTTCATGGACGACCTCATCCCTCCTGGGGAGGGAGCCGTGTAGTTTTGCGGCGTGTCCACTGCAGGACACCCAGCGCGAGCAGCCCGTGAGCGAAACCGACGTCGAACGACTCTTCCGTCACATCGTGCAGGCTCTGCAGGCCAGCGACCCGTCGCGGCTGCACGAGCCTATCGTACTCCACGATCTCCTCACGCGCATCGTACCCTACCGGAACGCACGCCGTGCCCTCGGGGTCGATACCAGCGAGGATTACGAGCTGCTCGTGCTGCGGCTCACCGGCGGCGAAGGCGGATTCGTGCAGACGGACCCCGAGCCGGTGCACCTGCGGTTCGCGGAGGAGGCGGTGAGCGTGAACCCCAACCTGAGCGTGCTGCAGGAGTTCAAGGACGCACGGCTCCATCTGGACCCGAACGCCGTGGCATGGGCGATGTCAGGACGCGTGCATTCGGATATCCACGCGCCGCCGGAGGCGGAGATGCCGCCACCCGTGCCGACGCCTCCCATGCCCCCGGCCCCTCCGACCATTCCGACCGAGCCGATGGCACCGCCCCCGCGTCCTCCCGTCACGCCGCCCGAGCCGCAGCGTGCGCCGCCACCACCGGCACCGACACCTCCTCCCCCGCCTCCACCGCGTCCGCAGGCGCCGCCGCCTGCCGCGCGGGTCGCGGAGCTCGGTTGTCTCCAGTGTGGCGGACGCCTACCCGGGGGACGACTGGTGAACTTCTGCCCACACTGCGGGCACTCCCAGGCGAAGGGCGACTGTCCGCACTGCGCTGCGGAAGTCGAGTACGGCTGGAACTATTGCGTGACGTGCGGCGGCGGACTCGCCTGGGACGCCTAGCCGATTCGGCGCACGACCGACGGCCAGCGTCGGGGTATGAAGGAGGACGAAATCGTGGCATCATCCTGATCCACGACCCTCCGCAGCTTCGAAGGTCCAAGCATGTCGCAGTCCTTCACCGCGGGCGTGCACCCCGATCCCCGGCACGCCGGCGAAGCGCAGGATCATTCGCTTCTCGAAGCGCGCGGACTCGGATACGCGCTGTTCGAACTGGTGCGTGACAGCGCGGGCCGTGCCGTCGACGTCCGAGTGCTGGAGCTGAGTGCGGCGTTCGAGGCGCAGATCGGCCAGTCGCGGAACGATGTCGTGGGCCGCACGGCTCTCGAATCGTGGCCCGCACTGGAGACGTGGTGGCTGCAGGCATGCGCCCGCGTCGTCGACGAGGGCGCTCCCACGCGCTTCGAGCACCAGGTCGCCGCGACCGGCCAGTGGTACGACGTCGGCATCTTCCCGTTCGAAGGCGACCGGTTCGGCGTGCTCTCCGAGGAGATCTCGATGCGCAAGCGGCGCGAGGCGAATGCCGCGCTGCTCGCCGCGCTGAAGGACGACTTCTCCCAGCAGACGACTCCCGACGACATCATGCAGGCAGCCGGCGCGCGGCTGGGGGAGTTCCTCCAGGCCGCGGCGGTCGATCTCGTCGACGTCGACGAGGGGGCGGCCGAGCCGTTCGCCGTCAACCACGCCTGGCTCCGGGGCGAAGCGCCCAGCGCGCATGCGCGGCAGCGGGTGCGGGAGTACCTGCCGGCCGACGTCCTCGACGCTTGCCGAGCCGGCGAGACCGTCGCGGTTCGCGATCGGGACGGCGCCTTCATCGCCGTTCCGCTTCATCGCGAGGGCCGGTGGACGCACGCGCTCGTGGTCTGCGACACTGGCCCGCGCGACTGGCGCCCCGACGAGGTCGAGCTCGTCGAGGAGTGCGCGCGCCGTCTCATCCCGCGCGTGGAGCGGGCCCGCACGGAGGTGGCCCAGCACGAGAACGAGCTGATGTTCCACTCGCTCTTCGCGTCGCTCGACGAGGGCTACCTGCTCGCCGAGGTACTGGTCGACGACGCCGGGCATGCCACGGACCTGCGCTACCTGCAGGCGAACGAGGCCGCGATCCGGATGACCGGTCGCGACTACACGGGGCATCGCCTGCTGGAGCTCGACCCGGCGTACGAGCCGCACTGTCTGGAGCTCTGGGGCCGTGTCGTCCGCACCGGCATCAGCGAGCGCCTCGAGCAGTACGACGCGCCGCTCGGCACCTGGTACGATTTCCATGTGTCTCGCGTCGGCGGCGAGGGCAGCCAGCGGGCGGCGGTGATCTTCCAGGACATCACGGCGAAGAAGCAGGCGGAAACCGCGCTGCGCGCCTCCGAGGCACGGCACACATTCCTGGTGCGGCTCAACGACCGGCTCCGTCCGCTCACGGACCCCTCGGCCATCCAGTACGAGGCCGCCCGCACGCTCGGCGAGCATCTGGGCGCGAGCCGCGTCGGGTATGCCGAAGATTGCGGCGATGGCGAGACCGTCGTGGTGACCCACAACTACACGCGCGGGGTGCCGGGCCTCGAGGGCCGGTACCGCTACACCGACTACGGCACCGATCAGCTGGAGGCACTCCGGGCCGGACGCACCCATGTCCGCGACGACGTGGCGGCCGACCCGCTGCTCACCGACGCGGAGAAGGCCGCGCACACCGCCCTGCAGATCGGCGCCACCCTGCACGTGCCGCTGCTCAAGGCGGGACACCTAGGGACGGTGCTCTTCGTGCATCACCGCGAGCCGCGGACCTGGATGCCCGAGGACCTCGCGCTGGTGGAAGACGTGGCGGCCCGGATGTGGGACGCCGTGGAGCGCGCCCGCGCCGAGACGATGCTCCGTGCGGGCGAGGAGCGGTTGAGCCTGCTGGTGGAGAGCGTCGCCGACTACGCCATCATCACGCTCGACCTCGCCGGGCGCGTGACGACGTGGAACAATGGTGCGGAGCGGATCTTCGGCTACGCGGCCGAGGAGATCCTGGGCCAGGATGGGGCGATTCTCTTCACGCCGGAGGACCGCGCCCAGCGGGCCCCGGAGGACGAGCAGCGCCGCGCGCGCGAGCATGGGCGCGCCGAGGACGAGCGCTGGCACGTGCGCAAGGGCGGCGAGCGTCTCTACGTGAGCGGCGTCGTCAACCCGCTGCGCGCCGATGGGGCGCTGTCGGGCTACGTGAAGGTGGCGCGTGACAACACCGAGCGGAAACGGATGGAGGACACCCTCCGGCGCACGCGCGAGGAAGCCGAAGAAGCCAACCGCGCCAAGGACGAGTTCCTCGCGATGCTCGGCCACGAATTGCGGAACCCACTCGCGCCGATCGTGACCGCCATGGAGCTCCTGCGTCTCCGCGGCACCCGGCTGCCTGAGCTCGACATCGTCGACCGGCAGGTGGGTCACATGCGGCACCTGGTGGACGACCTCCTCGACGTCTCGCGCATCACGCGCGGCAAGCTCGAGCTGGACCGGCGCCCGATCGACGTGCGCGAGGTGGTCGACCGCGCCATGGAGCAGGCGGGGCCCCTGCTGGAGCAGCGTGGCAATCGCGTCGAGCTGCAGCTGCCCGAGCACGGCCTGGGCATCGATGCCGACCGCAACCGGATGGCGCAGGTGCTCGCCAACCTGCTCACCAACGCCTCGAAGTACAGCGACCCCGGCTCGCGGATCGTGCTGCGGGGCGAGCGGGTGGGCGACGAGGTGCGCATCAGCGTGGCCGACGAGGGCATCGGCATCGCGCCCGAGATGCTGGCCAACGTCTTCGAGCCGTTCGTGCAGCAGGGCCAGTCCATCGAGCGCTCGCGGGGCGGCCTGGGGCTCGGGCTCGCGATCGTGCGGAGCCTGGTGACGGCGCACGGCGGCCGCGTGCGCGCGGAGAGTGCGGGTCTGGGACACGGGAGCACGTTCGTCGTGGAGCTGCCCACGCAGTTGCTGGCGACGGTCGAGGCCGAACGCGAACGGCCGGAAGCACCGCTGCGGGGTGGCGAAGGGCGGCGGGTCCTCATCGTCGACGACAACATCGATGCGGCCGACACGCTGCGCACTGCACTCGAGCAGCTGGGATACGTGGTCGAGGTGGCACCCGACGGCCCATCGGCGCTCGAGCGTGCCTGGTCCTTCGGGCCGTCGGTGATCCTGCTCGACATCGGGCTGCCGTTCATGGATGGATACGAGGTGGCGCGCCACCTTCGTGCGGCAGGCAAGGCGCCGCTGCCGCGCCTGCTGGCCGTGACCGGCTACGGCCAGGAGGCGGACCGCGAACGCACACGCGCGGCCGGCTTCGAAGCGCATCTCGTGAAGCCGATCAACCTCGAGCTGCTGCGCCGCGTGCTCGAGGACGACGCACCGGGCTGATCCGGGGTTCCCGTGGGCGCGCGGGACCCGGTATCTCTTCCGGGTCCCCGCCCGGAGCCCGGCGTGCCAGCATCCTTCGACATCCTCATCATCGGCGCCGGCCCGGCGGGCCTGCGAGCGGCGGAAGTGCTCGCCACCGCAGGGCGCGAGGTGCTGGTGCTGGAGAAGAACGAGGTGATCGGCCCGAAGGTGTGCGCCGGCGGGCTCACACCGAAGGCGCAGGCCCTGGTGGATGAGCTGGGCCTGCCGCCCGACGAGGGGCTGACGAGCATCGGCCATGCGTCGCTCGCGGGCAGCACGCCCTTCGCGATCGACGAGGCGCGTTGCCGCATCCGCACGGTGCCGCGATACACGCTTGGGCAGCATCAGGCCGAGCGCGCCCGCGTAGCCGGCGCGCTCGTGCGCACCGGCGTCGCCGCATCGCACATCGATCTGGCGGCGCGCACGGTCGAGGTGGCCGGCGACACGATCCGGTACCGGACGCTCATTGGTGCCGACGGCTCCGAGTCGCGCGTACGACACGCCCTCGGCGTGCCGAGCCCGCGGGCGTACTTCGCATGCGAGTACAACGTGCCGCATGCGCGGCTCGAGCCGCTTCGCGTGGA
>JBJMOZ010000017.1:0-2521 GCA_045803465.1 Gemmatimonadales bacterium
CGGTCGCCGAAGCGCAGATGATCGAGCGCATCGATGCCGCCAAGCGCGCCGGCAATACGCTCGGCGGCATCTGCGAGGTCGTCGTCGACGGGCTCCCCGTCGGTCTGGGCTCGCACGTCTCGTGGGACCGCAAGCTCGACGGACGGATCGGCGCTGCGATCCTGTCCATCCCGGCGGTGAAGGGGGTCGAGATCGGCATGGGCTTCGGTGCCGCGCGCGTCCACGGCTCCGAGGTGCACGACGAGATCGCCCTCGCGCCTGGCCGCACGCGTGCCGGCAACGTGCGCCGCGCCTCCAACAACGCGGGCGGGCTCGAAGGGGGAATCACCACGGGTGAGCCACTCGTCGTCCGCGTCGCGATGAAGCCGATCAGCACCCTCATGCGCCCGCTCGGCACGGTCGATGTGGCCACCGGCAGCGCGGCCAGTGCCACGGCCGAGCGCAGCGACGTCACCGCCGTACCCGCCATGGGCGTCATCGCCGAAGCGATGCTCGCTCTCGTCCTCGCTGACGCAATGCTGGAGAAGTTCGGCGGCGACTCGCTGCCCGAAGTTCAACGGAACCTCGATGGCTACCTTTCGCACATCGCAGCCCGGCTCGGCGGCTGATCCTTCCGTCCCCCACCTCATCCTCGTCGGGTTGCCGGGGGCGGGGAAGAGCACGGTCGGCTCCGTGCTCGCGCGCGAGCTCGGGCGCACCTTCCTGGACTTCGACGCCGAGCTCGCGCGGCGCGAAGGGATGACGATCGCGGAGATCTTCGCCACCAAGGGGGAGCCCACCTTCCGCCAGCTCGAGCACGGTCTCACCGAAGAGCTCAAGGACATGGGCGGAATGGTCCTCGCCCCTGGCGGTGGGTGGGTGGCACGCCCCGAGACCGTGGCGCTCCTTCGGCCGCCTTCCCGCATGATCTACCTTCGCATCCGGCCCCGCACGGCGATCAATCGGATGGGCCGGTCGGTGGCTGGCCGGCCGCTGCTGAGCCGGCCCAATCCGGTGGCAGAGCTCGAGCGTTTGTTGCAGGAGCGGCGAACGGCCTACGAATCGGCGGATTATGTAGTAGACGTGGAACGTGTTGCCATATCAGAGGTTGTGCGGCGGATCGTCGCCGCCGTGAGAGGATAGCGGGCGCGGGCGTCGCACCCGGGACCATTTGCCGGTTGACGCGCCCACTACCTTAGAGCGATGATGACGCCCGGCCTGACTGCGGCATGCCGCGGTAGCGCCGGGACGACATCGGGAACGGGGCAGGGTGGGACGGACCTCCGAGCCCGAACCGGTGTCGAACGAGTCACGATGATGCCGGTCGGCGCCTCCGAGGGTCCTACCCTGCGCCGATCCACGAGGAGACATGACGATACGCGTTCTCGGACCACATGAGCGTGGGCGCTTCGCTCCAGATGCGTGGGGCCACCTGCTCGCGCTCTCCGGTGCCGGAGCGCTCGACCCCGCGGAGCTCGAGCAGGTGATCGAGCGCGCGATGCTGCAGTTCGATGGCCGCATCGCGCTGGACGATCTCCGCTCGATGATGGAGGGCGCCGGATTCGACGATCCTGGCGGCCCTGCCGCGGATTCCCAGACCGTTCACTGAGACCAATGGCAGCCAGAAAGAGCACAACGAAACGGCCGGCCGCGGCGGCGAAGAAGAGCGCCGGCGCGGCAGCCAAGGCGCCGGCCCGCGGCGCCGCGAAGTCCGCCGCCAAGCGCGGCGCTCGCGGCCGCAGCGCGGCGCCCGTCGAGGACGAGGGGCCGCCCCCGGCGGCCGGCACCACCTCGCTCGTCATCGTCGAGTCGCCCGCGAAGGCGAAGACGATCGGCAAGTACCTGGGGCGCGGCTACCGGGTGCGGGCCACCGTCGGGCACATCATGGATCTGCCCGAAAAGAAGCTCGGCATCGACATCGACAAGGGCTTCGAGCCCGAGCTCGTGCCGATTCCCGGCAAGGAGAAGACGATCGCCGACCTGAAGAGCGCGGCCAAGGATTCGCGCGAAGTGTTCATCGCCACCGACCCTGATCGCGAGGGGGAGGCGATCGCATGGCACGTGGCGGAGCAGATCCGGCCGAAACGCGGCGCGCCGACCGTGCCCGTGCGGCGTGTCCTTTTCCATGAGATCACCAAGGACGCCGTCCAGAACGCCATCCAGCAGGCCGGCTCGATCGACGACAAGAAGGTCGAAGCACAACAGGCTCGACGCGTTCTGGATCGCCTGGTTGGGTACAAGGCCAGTCCGGTGCTCTGGAAGACCGTGAAGAAGGGGATCTCGGCCGGGCGCGTGCAGACCGTCGCCCTGCGGCTCATCGTCGAGCGCGAGCGGGAGATCCGCGCCTTCAAGCCGACCGAGTACTGGAGCATCGCGGCAACGCTCGAGAAGGCAGGGCACCCGCGGTTCACCGCGAAGCTGCACCAGATCGACGGCAAAAAGGCGACGATCCCCAACCAGGAAGTCGCCGAGCGGATCATGGCCGATCTGCGCCGGCGCACTCCGGGCGGGAGCATCACGTCGCTGTGGGCGCCATTCGCGG
>JBJMOZ010000050.1:0-3002 GCA_045803465.1 Gemmatimonadales bacterium
CCTCGCCGACAGCCTCGACCGCCTCGGCGCCAAGGTCGTCGTCGCGACGGTGCCCAACGTGCTGAGCCTGCCCTTCGCGTCCAGGGGCCTGATCTACTGGTGCCTCAAGAACGGCTGTGGGGCGCCCATCAACATCCCGGCCAACCCGGTCTTCGTGGCGGCGACGCAATTCACCGTGTCGCCCACGTGCGCCCCGGTGGTCGCCGGCGGCGCGCCGAACCCCAACGGCCAGGCACTGGTGCCGTGGACCATCGGCCTGGGCGCTGCGCTTCGCTCCACGCGTCCTCCCTTCCCAGCGTTCACGCTCGATTGCAGCAATACGCTGATGGTGGCGACGCCGGCCGAGATCGCCTATGCAAACGAAACACAGACCGCCTACAACACCACCATCCGACGCATCGCCACCGAGCGTGGCTACGCCGTGGTCGATGCCAACGCCATCTTCTCGCAGCTGCGTGGCGCCGGCAGCGTGCCGCTGTTCCCGATCGTCGATCCGGTTGCACTCCAGACCGGCGGCTCCGTCGGCTTCGGGCCCTACTTCTCGCTGGACGGTTTTCATCCGAGCTCTGCGGCACACCGCATCATTGCGGACTCGCTGATCTCGGTGATCAACCGCACCTACGGCAGCACGCTCGAGTTCGTGGGCCCCTGACCGCGGCAGCCCTCCATCTTTGATGCCGCCATGACCCTCACCCACGAACAGGCCCTCGCGCTGGTGCACGAGTACACCGCATCCGAGCCCCTCCGCCGCCACATGTACGCGGTCGAGCTCGCGATGCGCGCCATGGCCGCGCGCCTTGGTGGTGATCCCGACGCGTGGGGCGTCGTGGGTCTGCTGCACGATTTCGACTACGAGCGCTTTCCCAACGACGCACACTCCGCCACCGAGGAGCACCCGAGCGAGGGTGTGCGCATCCTCGCGGCCAAGGGCCTTCCCGAACCGATGCAGCGCGCCATCCTGGGGCACGCCACCTATACCGGCGTGCCTCGCGACACGCCGATGGCCCAGGCGCTCTTCGCCGTCGACGAACTGTCCGGCTTCCTCGTGGCTTGCGCCCTCGTACGCCCCTCCCGAAGCCTCGCCGACCTGGAGGTCTCCAGCGTGAAGAAGAAGCTCAAGGACAAGGGGTTCGCGCGGGGAGTGAGCCGGGAGGACGTGCAGCAGGGCGCGGCCGAGCTGGGTTGGCCCCTCGAGGAACTGATCACCTTCGTCATCGCCGCCCTGGCGCCCGAGGAGCGCCGCCTTGGTCTCGGAACGACCTGAGCCGGCGGGGACACCCGGAGCGGGGCGTCCCGGCCATGGGCTGGGCGCCCCGCTCAACGTTTCCGGACCCCTCCGCGTATGAGGGGTGGGACGGATGACGCGCATCTGGCCCGGCTCGCCGCCGATGGCGACCCCGACGCGTTCGGGGCGCTCGTCGAACGGCATGCCGGCCCCGCGCGGCGGGTGGCTCGGACCATTCTGGACGACCCGCACGATGCCGACGATGCCGCCCAGGATGGATTCCTGGCGGCATGGCGGGCGATCGACCGGTACGACCCGCGGCAGCCGTTTGCGCCATGGCTGCTGCGCATCGTGATCAACGAGGCGCGGGACCTGAGGCGGCGTCGGACCGTGCGGAGCACCACCAGCATTCCCCCGTCGTTCGAGGCCGCCGGACTCAGTCCCGAGGCGGCCACGGATGCGGCGCTCATCGGCGACCGTCTGCGCGCGGCGCTCGGCACGCTGCCGGAGCGGCAGCGGATGGTGGTGATGCTTTTCGACGCCGAAGGTTGGGCGCACGCCGAGATCGGTGCGCTGCTGGGCATCCCCGAAGGAACGGTGCGCTCGGACCTGCATCATGCGCGTCGCGCATTGCGGCAGTCGCTCGAGGGCCTCTGGAAGGAGCGGTCATGACGATTGAATCGATCGGCCCCGAGCGCGATGCCGAGCTTGGCGCGCTGCTGCGCGCTGCGCTCGACGACGGCGCCGACGCGGCGTTCGCCCTCCGGGTACGCGGTGCGCTCGCGCGCGAACGGCGCGAGGGCACGCTGGACGTGCTCGCGCACTGGCTGCGGCCGGGTCTTGCCGCGGCAGCGGCCATCATCTTCGCCGTGCTCGTGGGGATGCAGCTGTCTCCGGTGCGCGAGACACGGCCCGAGGCTCTCAGCGACCAGATGCTCGCCGTCGAGGGCGCACCGGTCAGCGACATCGTCCTGGCCGAACTGGTGGGTGAGTGATGCTCTCTTCGAAGCGAAAGGCCTCGTTTCTCCTCGCCGCGACCTTTCTCGGCGGGCTGCTCCTGGGCGGCGGCCTCATGGCGCTCGAGAGCCGTCCCGACGGCCCGCCCCGCGGCGGCCGCCGCGCCGACTGGTACCTTGGCCACCTGCAGAAGGAGCTCCACCTGACGGCGGTTCAGCGCGACAGTGTACGCGCAGTGCTCGACCGGTACGCTCCGCGCATGGATTCCCTCATGCGGGAGATCCGTCCTCGGCTCGACACTCTGCGCGGCGAAATGCGTACGGAGATCGAGCGATACCTCGACCAATCACAGCGGAATGAATTCGACAAGATGCGGCAGCACTACACTCGTGACCGCCGGGCCGGAGGCGCGGATGCGCGTCGCTAGCTTCCTGTTCCTCGCCGTCCTGGCGCTGCCGGCGGTGGCCGCCGCACAGGCGAATGCCACCCTCGGCGCCGATGCCCAGATCCCGCAGGTCACCCTGCCGGAGGCCATCGAGCGCGCCAACAAGGTGCAGCCCACGGTGGTGCAGGCACGCGCGAGCATCGACATCGCCGATGCGCAGCGGCGGGTGGTCACCGGCTCGTGGCTGCCAAGCCTCAACGCCACAGGCACCACCGGCTATACCTACCGCGAGGCCCAGGGGGACCGCGAGAACCAGGGGGGCGTCGACCCGATCACTGGTCAGATCACCGGTCCCGAGAGCACGTCGCTCAATACCGGTCTCTCCGCGAGCTGGGACGTGTTCACGGGCTTCCGGCGCGGCGCCGACAAGCGGGC
>JBJMOZ010000070.1:0-9273 GCA_045803465.1 Gemmatimonadales bacterium
ACCGGTGCGAGGCGATCTCCTTGCCGTCGCGCGACCAGGCCACCCAGAAGGCACCTGTCGAGTCGCGCGACACCTGCCGCGGCTCGGATGGCATGTCACCGATGCGAGCACGGTAGATCTGGCTGCGGCCGTCGCGATCGACGCCGATCCCGACCCATGCCCCGTCGGCCGACACGTCGAGGTTCTCGATCGTCTGGTTGCCGACCGTCACCTGGGTCGCGCGCGATACTGAGATCGCGCCCGTCGCGGGGATCGGCAGCGTCCACACGTTGGAGCTCTCGGTGAAGGACGAATAGGCGAGTCGGCCGCCGTTCGGCGACACGCTGATGCCGTGCGCGTTGAGGCCCGTTGTGAGGCGGTGCGGCGCGCCGTGGGGGTCGCCGGCGCCGCTCAACTCCAGTTGGTAGACGTCGCGGCCGCCCTCGCGATTGGAGACGTAGAGCAGCGACCGCGCGCTCGCCCAGGCAGGGCTCGCGTTCAGCGACCCGGAGTCGCTCACCTGTCGCGAGGCGCCGCCGGCCGCCGGCGCCAGCCAGATGCCGCTCGGCGCGATGTTGCCGATGTCGCTGAGACGCACGTACTGGATGTTGCCCGAGACGTACGCGATCCAGTGCCCGTCCGGCGACCACGCGAGCGAGTGCATCTCGTGGCCGAGGGTGACGAGCCGCGCCGGCCCGCCGTCCAGCGGCGCCGACTGCAGGGAGTCGTGCGACACCCAGGCAAACGCCCGGCCGTCTGGTGACACGGCCAACCCGCGTTCCAGACCCGGTGCGGGCATGAGGAGCCGCGGTGTACCGCCGAGGGCCGAGACGACCTCGACGCCGCGCGGCGATACGAAGAGAAGGCGCTGGCCGTCCGGCACCCACGTCGGCCAGCGTCCCGCGCCATTTCCCTCGCGCACGACGCGCAGTGCCGTTCCGGCTTCCACCTGCCGCACCATGAGCTCGCCGTTCGAACCCGAATAGGCGAGGAACCGTCCGTCGGGCGAGAGTGCGGGATCCAGCTCGAGTCCGGGATCGAGCGTGACCTGCGTGCGCCGGCCAAGCTGCAGCGTCGGCGCGTCACGGCGCGTCAGCAACACGGCTCCGAGCAGCACCGCCGCGACGACGGCGATGCCGAGGCCGAGCACGAGACGCGATGGCCGCGCGGCGTGGGCAGGTTCGGCATCACGGGCCTGCAGTGCTTCAGCCAGCCGACCCAGAGAGTCGAAACGGTCGGCGGGCGTCTTCGCGAGGGCGCGCGTCAGCGCCGCCGCCACCTCTCGTGACACGCCTGGCCGGATGTCGGTGATCGGTCGTGCTTCGCTGGTGAAGTGCTGGTGCACGACCGATTGCGCCGTCGGCCCGGTGAAGGGAGGCTGCCCGGCGAGCATCTCGTACAGCAGGCAGCCGAGCGCGTACTGGTCGCTGCGGCCGTCGAGATCCTTGTTGCCAGCCGCCTGTTCCGGGCTCATGTAGCTGGGCGTGCCGACCGCGATGCCAGTCTCGGTAAGGGAGGCTCCGCCCGCCGTGGTGATCGCCCGCGCGATGCCGAAGTCCGCGACGACCGCATGCCCGCCCTCCAGCAGGATGTTCTCCGGCTTGATGTCGCGGTGGACGACGCCGTGCGCGTGAGCGTAATTGAGCGCGTCGGCCACCTCGCGCCCGATCTGCAGCGCGTCCACGATGGGCAGCTGCCGATCGCGCGCGAGCCGGTCACGCAGCGACTCTCCCTCGACGAGGGGCATGACGTAGAAGAGGAATCCGTCGGCTTCGCCCGAGTCGAACAGCGGCAGGATGTGCGGGTGCCGCAGGTTCGCGGTGGTGTCGATCTCGCGCAGGAACCGCTCGGCGCCCATGGCGGCGGCGAGCTCCGGCCGCAGCACCTTCACGGCGACACGGCGGTGATGCTTGAGGTCTTCCGCGACATACACGGTGGCCATGCCGCCCTGCCCGAGCTCGCGCTCGAGCCGGTAGCGGTCGGCCAGGGCAGCGGTCAGACGTTCCGGGACGGGGCTCAGCGGTTCGCCTCCTTCACGGCGGTGCGCGCCTGGGCGACCCAGCCCGGCACGATGCGCAGGTACGCCCCGGTGGTGATGGGCGGTCCCTGCACGTAGAGGATGCCACCGTCGTGCGAGAGCCGGTTGGACCAGCCGGAGGTGTCGGAGAACCGTGGGTCCTTGCCCCACGCCTGCGGCGCACCGAGCGGCTCGCCGGTCGCGGGATCGAGCTTCGCGAGGAACCAGGTCGCGCCGACACGATAGAGGAGCTGGCCGGGAGCGAACCACTGGGGCTCGGCGCCGTCGGCCGCCACCTGCCAGCGATGGCCCGGCGTCGGGTGCGACGTCACCATGATCGACGTGCCCACGACGTTCATGTACGCCATCAGCCGCCCGCCGGGCGCGACGGTGAGGAAGCGCGCCTCCGTGATCAGCGTGTCGGGCCGCAGCGGCTTCGCCGTGGGGTCGGCGCGATAGACCAGTGACCAGCGCCAGTTCTGACCGATCAGTTCATGCTCGTCGGGAAAATCCACGACATCGAATGCGACGCTCGCCGAATCGCCGGCCAGCAGCGTGTCGGGCGGCTGCCCCGAGCCCGGCATGCCGGAGATGACGGCGTGGCGCTCACCGTTCTTGATCGTCACGATCAGCCGGTCGCCGGATGGGCTCCACATCGGATGCCGCACCACCTCGGCCTGCAGCCAAGTGGTGCGCTGGCCGCCGCGCTGGTCGTAGATGCGCAGCTCCTGCCCGTCGGTGGTCTGCGTCACCGCCGCGAGCCAGCGGCCGTCGGGGCTCAGGTCGAAGCGCTGGAACGCGGCGGCCTCGCTGGTGACGGGCACGGGCTCGCTGCCTGGCCGGACACGCACGATACGCCCGATCTCGGCATTCACGCCCGGCGCGTAGACGAGCGTGCCGTCGGCGGTGACATCGAACTGCGCGTCGCCGATGGCCTCAGCGCGGACGCCCTTGGTGAGCGTGACGGGACGGCCCACGCGGCGTGCTGCGGCATCGTATGGTGCCGCTCGCAGCTCGCCGTCGGCGGAGACGTAGACGAGCAGGTCGCCACCGAGGATGCGGACGCCCGAGCCGGCCAGCAGCGCACCATCGCCGCCGTTCGGCGCCGTGGTGTGGATGGACCAGGTCGCACCGGATTCGGGTTCCATGATCGTCGCGACGTTGTTGAGCCGGCAGGTGAGGATGCGCAGCTCGGGGCTCCAGCGCCCCTGGATGCACCGCGCCGTGCGTCCGTTGCGCACCGGCCCCGCCTCGGGATCGAGCCAGTGCACCCGGTAGCCGTCCTCGTCGCCCATGATGAGACTCGTGGGCGAGATCCAGTCGAGGTAGGTGACGGCCTTGGCCTCGAGCAGCAGGCGCGGCTCGCCGCCCGCCACGGGCGCCAGCGCGATCCGGCTCCCGACGAAGAACGCGACGCGCGTGCCGTCGGGTGAGACGCGTGGCGCGTCCCCGCCGGCCGTGCCGGCGATTGGTCGGACGGTGCCGTCGCGCAGGCTCCGGTACCACAGCTGCGACGTGGTTCCCTGGCGCGACGTGTACACGGCGAACGAACCGTCCGACGCCACCGAGATGTTGCGCACGGCGGCGCCGTAGCCGGTGATGGCCGTGCCCGCCGCGAAGGCCATCGGCGCGCTGTCGGGAAGAGCGGCGTCGTACACCAGCGGCCCCGTGCTCACCGGCCGGCGCGCGAGGGTCCAGCCGCCGAAGGCGAGGGCCGCGAGTGTGCATGTGCCGAGCACGGCGGCGACGCGTTTCCACGGGCCCGGGTGCACGACGGCTGCGGGGAGCACGCGCGTGGCCGAGCGCGACGACGACACGTCGCTCGTGAGCGCGTCGGCGAATTCCTTCGCGGTGGCGAAGCGGTCGGCCGGGAGCTTCTGCAGTGCTGTGAGCACCGCGTCCTCGACGGCGGGCGGGACGGTGTCGCGCAGGCGCGCGGGGGCGATGGGCTTCTCCGTCATCGCCTTGGCGACGATCGCCTGCGCCGTGCTGCCGGTGAAGGGCGGGTCGCCGAGGAGCATCTCGTAGGTCATGGCACCCAGGGCGTAGATGTCGCTGCGGGGGCCGATCTCGCGGTCGCCCATGGCCTGTTCGGGGCTCATGTAGGCCGGCGTGCCAAGGCTCATGCCAGTCTGCGTCATGCGACTCTCGCCCGCCTTGCTCGCCGCCAGCGCGATGCCGAAATCGGCCACCAGCGCCGAGCCGTCGTGCAGCAGGATGTTCTCCGGCTTGATGTCGCGATGGACCACGCCGCGGCGATGGGCGTAGTCGAGGCCGTCGGCCACCTCGCGGGCGATGCGCACGGCATCGGCGATCGGCAACTGCTTGTCGCGGGAGAGACGGTCGCGGAGGGACTCACCCTCCACGTAGGGCATAACGTAGTAGAGGGACTCGGTCGCGATGCCACCCGATCCCTCGCCGCGCTCGGGATGACTCGTGGTGGCGCCGGAGTCGAAGAGTGGCAGGATGTGCGGGTGCTGCAGGTTCGCTGTCGTCCTGATCTCGCTCAGGAAGCGCTCCGCACCGATGACGGCCGCGAGTTCCGGGCGCAGCACCTTGATCGCGACCCGTCGATCGTGCTTGAGGTCCTGGGCCAGGTAGACCGTGGCCATGCCGCCCTGGCCGAGCTCACGCTCGAGGCGGTAGC
The DNA here is from genome assembly GCA_045803465.1 of Gemmatimonadales bacterium. Lineage (GTDB taxonomy): Bacteria > Gemmatimonadota > Gemmatimonadetes > Gemmatimonadales > GWC2-71-9 > JAGGAG01. Next base: position 4,644 of record JBJMOZ010000070.1, read on the forward strand.
GGTCGGCGAGGGCTGCGGTCAGGCGGGCGATCGGTTCAGTCATCACGCATCGTTCGCAATCGAAGCCGCTGTCTGGACGATGGGCACCGCACGACGACCACCCCGTCCGGCCTTGCGGATCACGTAGTAGAGCACGCACACGGCGATGATCGCCGCCATGCTCAATGTTTCACGCATCGTGGACTGCGCCAGCACCCACAGCACCACGGCCGAGGCGAGCAGCGCCACCGTAGGGCCGCCGGGTGCCCGGAAGCTGCCGGCGACCACCGGCCTCGTGAGGCGGAGTCGCAGCGCCGCCAGACAGACCGCGAGGTAGGTCAACAGCAGCGCCATGCTCGCCACCACCGCGAGCACCTTGAAGCCGCCGGACAGGCCGAACAGCAGCGTGACGCCGGCGAACGCGAGGATCGAGATCCACGGGGTGTGAAAGCGCGGATGCACCCGGCTCAACACGCTCGGCAGCGTGCCACTCTCTGATGCGGCAAGGAACGCACGCGGCGTGCAGATCATGTCGCACGCCAGCATGCCGAAGGCCGAGATGGCGGTGCCCACCACGATCAGGCTGCGCCCGGCGGTGCCCACCAGCCGCTCGGCGACCTCGGCGAGCGGAGTGGATGTGCCCCGCGCCAGTTCGCTCCCGAGCACTCCCTGCGCGACGATCTGCAGGAGCACGTACAGCAGCACCACCGCTGTTGCGCCGCCGAACACGCCGCGCGGTACCGTGCGGGCGGGATCACGGATCTCGCCGCTGGGCGAGAGCGCGGTTTCCACCCCGCCGAAGGCGAAGAACAGCAGGAGCGTCCCGGCCCCGAGCTGGGAGAGGGTAGGCCACGCTGGCCAGGCCAGGTTGGACCACCGTACCGCGAACAGACCCACGATGACGAGCAGCACCAGTGGCACCAGCTTGCCGACGGTGACCACGATGGAGAGTCGCATGCCGTGCCGCACGCCACGGATGTTGACGGCCGCCAGTCCGCCGAACAGGAGCACCAGCGCGAGGGCACGCGGCACGCCACCCGCGAGGGCAGGGACGCCGACGGCCACGGCATCGACCAGCACGTGCGCGACCGCCGCGTCGGAAGCCGCCGCGTACGCCACGGCGTAGACGCCCCAGGCGACGAAGCCCGCCATCGGGCCAAACGCCTCCTCGATGTAGGTCACGGCGCCACCCGAGCGCGTCACGCGCGTGCCGACCTCGACGAAGCAGGTGAGGACGAGAAGGATGAGCGCGCCGCAGACGAGATACGCCAGCACCGCGGACGGGCCCAGGATGAGCGCGACGGCGGCCGGCAGGGCGAAGATGCCGGCGCCGACGGTAAGGTTGAGCGCGTTGGCGCCCAGCGCCCATGGACCGATGGCGCGCTCGAGGGACTGCTCCGCCTCGCCGCGGGCGTGGGTCGGTGCGTGATCGTTCATCGTTTCGTCCGCGCCTCGAGATCGGTGAGCCAATTGTCCACGCGCACGAGCTGCGATCCGCCGGTGGCGGCGCTGTCGACGACCGGTCGGAGCAGGATGAATCCGCTGCCGTCGGCCAGCGCGTCGTAGGCCTGGTGGTACGGCTCGTCCAGGTACCCGGCCGTCGTGAACAGCGGCGTCCGTGCGGTCACCTCGAACGGCGGGCCGGGGCGCACCGTCGCCGCGACGAGCTGGGCCTCGTTCACGGCGGTGTAGTACAGCTCACGCCCGTCCGGAGACCAGCGGGGAGAGCTGGCCCCGCCGATCGACACCTGCCAGCGCCCGTTGATCGCCGGGTCGAGGCTGCGCACGAACACCTCCCAACGTCCGGACTCGTTGCTGCGGTAGGCCAGCCACCGTCCGTCGGGCGAGATATCGGGATTCACCTCCTCGAACGGCGACACCGCGAGCGGCACGGGCGTGGTGTCACGGCCGATACGGATTCCCAGAATGTCGCCCGCACCCGCGGCGCCGTTGTCGGTGCGCACCACGAGCCAGTCGCGCGACCAGTCCACTTCCTGGATGGCGCGATCGAGCCGCACGAGCAGGCGGTCGGTGCCGCTGCCGTCCACCGCGCGCGCGTAGACGCTGCTGGAGCCCACGGTGTCGCGCACGAACGCGATTTCGCGCCCGTTCGGCGACCAGACGGGCCGCCGGTCCCGGCCACTGAAAGCGAGCCGGGTGTAGGGGCCCCGGTCGAGTGTCTTGATCCAGATGTCGAGCGCGCCGACCGCGAGCCCCTGGCCCACGGCGAGGCGGCGGCCGTCGGGCGAGCTCGCGAGCGAATTGAAGACGCCGCGCCAGGTATCGTCCACGCGGCGGGCCTGGCCCTGACGGTCCACCCGCACGACATCCATCGTGGAGGCGCTGCCCACGCCCGCCTGGTACACGAGGGTGCCGACCGGCGACCACGCGAGCTGGGTGACGCCAAACGACGTGTAGATGCCCTCCAACGCGGGAACGGCATCGCCCGAGATGCGCAGCGTCTCGAGATCGAATGGCGCCACGAGTGCCGTTCCATCGCGTCGGACCACGAGCAGCCGGCCACCGGGGAGGTACCAACCGCCCGCCACTGCGTCGAGGAGCTGATGCGCCTTGCCGGTGCGAAGGTCCAGGACGTGGAGCGCCATCGACAGGCAGCCCGAGTTGCACACCACGAAGAGCGCGCCGCGCGAGCCGGGCAGCGGCGTCGGCGATCCGATGCCCAGTCCGGCGAGTGCCGAGTCGCTGAACGCCCGCGTGACACGACCGCCGTTCCCGTCCACGCGGGAGATCTGGGTGAGCGTCGGACCCACGAAGAGGATCGAGCCGTCGTCGAGCCAGGCCGCGCCGCCGAACGTGGAGATGGCCGAGTCGGCGAGGGTGATCGAGGTGGTGCCGTCGAGCTTCACCTTCTTCAGTCGTCCGTCGGCCACGAATGCGACCCACTGGCCGTCGGGCGAGAACGTGGGATAGAGCGCGCCCTCGGTGCCGGGCATGGGCCGCGCGGCCAGCTCGCGCTGGCGCTTCATCCACAGCAGCGCCGGCGGTGCGACGGTGGCAAAGACGTGCGTCGCCCCGTCGGGCGAGAGCGCCAGTCCCGGCAGGCTCTGCTGGCGCGTGGGTGCATCGCCCAATCCGATGTACTGCCAGCTGGTGGCGGGTGGCGCCGGCCGCCGGTATGTGGCCCATGCCGCGGCGCCGAGCGCGAGCGCGGTAACTAGCCACGGCACCAAGCCACGTGCACGGCGTGCAACGGGCCGCGCGGCGGGGAGTTGCACCGTGCTGCCCGCAACGGCCACCGCCCCCTGCCGCACGAGCGCCTCGGCGAATTGCGCGGCGGAACCGAACCGGTCGGCGGGGAGCTTCTGCAGCGCCGTGAGCACGGCCGCCTCGACGGCGAGCGGCACGGTGGGCCGCTTCGGGCGGAGCGGCGGCGGGTTCTCCGTCAGCACCTTCGCCACGATGGCCTGCGAGTTGAGCCCGGTGAACGGCGGCTCGCCGGCGAGCATCTCGTAGGTCATCGCGCCGAGCGCGTACACGTCGCTGCGCGCATCGACGTCGCGGTCGCCCATCGCCTGCTCGGGGCTCATGTAGTGCGGGGTGCCGAGCGACATGCCGGTCTGGGTCATGCGACTGCCGCCCGCCTGCTGCACGGCGAGCGCGATGCCGAAGTCGGCCACCAGCGCCGCGCCGTCCTGCAGGAGAATGTTCTCGGGCTTGATGTCGCGGTGCACGACGCCCCGCCTGTGGGCGAACTCCAGCGCCATGGCCACCTCGCGGGCGAGGCGGACGGCGTCCTCGACCGGGAGCTGCTTCTCGCGCGCGAGCCGGCCGCGCAGCGTCTCACCTTCGATGAAGGGCATGACGTAGTACAGCAGGTGGTCGGCCGCGCCCGAGTCGATGAGGCCGAGAATGTGCGGGTGCTGAAGACTCGCAGTGGTCTTGATCTCCGAAAGGAAGCGCTCGCCGCCGATGACGGCGCTCAGTTCGGGATGCAGGACCTTGATCGCGACCTTGCGGTCGTGCTTGAGGTCCTGGGCGAGGTAGACGGTGGCCATGCCGCCCTGGCCGAGCTCGCGCTCGAGGCGGTAGTGGTCGGCAAGCGACGCCGTGAGCCGATCGAACGTTGTCGTCACTCGTTCTCCCGTTCAGTCTCGACGAGCCAGATGTCGCTCCGCATGTCTTCCGTCAGGCAGACCGCCGAGTGACCAAGGTCGCCGACCATGATGGACACCTGTGAGCACCGATCGGGCAGGTCGCCGATGCGAGCGAGCGTCCCACTCTCCGGCGACATCTGCCAAAGGCTCGGTGTCGTGTCCTTCGGCAAAGCGCGGGCGAGGTACATCGTGCCGTCGCGATTCCAGCTCATCGACGGCGGCGGCTCTCGCGGCTCGAGCATATGTGCCGTTCGCGCGATGCCGCCGGCGATCGGCATGAACCCGAACATCAAGCGCCGTTGCCCCGACGCGATGGCGGACTTTGCCAGGGCCGCGAATGCCACCTGAGCACCGTCGGGCGAGGCGACGAAGTTCAACACGAGGATCGAGTCGGGCATGGGGACCGGCATCCAGGCACCGCCGGGGACCTCCAACCGCACCAGTACGCCGTCATCGGCCCGCTGACCAAGGAGTGCGTCGCGGCCGGAGGGCAGCACCATCGTGAACTTGGCCGAATTGGAGTCGGAGAGCACGCG
>JBJMOZ010000088.1:0-4939 GCA_045803465.1 Gemmatimonadales bacterium
ATGAGCAGTTCGGTGCGCGCCGGATCCACCGAGGCGGCGAGCGATTGCACGAGTTGGCCCAGATAGGCCTCGCGCGACGGCAGGGTCAGGATCGCGAGCGTCCAGTCGCGACCGCGGCGCCTCAGGAACGACATGGCTGGCCTCCGAGCGAGGAGACGACCTGGCACCATCCCGCCGTACCGTCGTGCGAGGCGATGCAGACATGCCCGAGGACGCGCAGTGCGGGATGCACGGTGCCGTCGGGCCGGGGCACGGCGAAGCGAAGCTCCGCGGATTGCAACAGGCTCACGTCGTTCTCGCCGTCGCCGATCGCGGCGACGACGGCAGGCGCGCGCCCGGCGAGGCTGCGCGCGCGCAAGTAGTGGGACAGCGCCTGGCCCTTGCCGGCACCACGCCACACGGCGAGCCAGCGCCCGCCGGACTCCACGTGGTAACCGGACCGACGCAGCGCGCGGATCCACGGCTCCAGTGCTGCGCCGCGCTCGGCATGCACGAGCACCGACGCGCGCCGGCTGCAGGCCCGCCGCATGTCGTCGTCATCTCCGACGAGCCGCTTGCGCATCTCCGGCTCGAGTTCTTCCAGGAGCCGCACCGGTGCTCTGTGGCGCGCACGCGCCGCGAGCACGGCGCGCCGTACACTCGCGGACTCGTCGCCCCAGACGGCGACGTAGGCGCGCCGGTCGCCTATCAGGGCGCGGCGCGCCCCGGGGAGGTGCCAGGCCACGTCCTCGTCATGGGTGACGGCCACGGCGCCGTTCTCGGCGATGAAGTCGCCGTCGGCGTGGAGCGCCCGGGTCAGGAACGCCAACTCCTCCACCGAGCGGCTCGAGGCGAAGAGCACCTCCACCTCCGGCGGTCGGTGGTCATACGCCTCGCACAGGGCCCCCATCGGCAGGCCCGGGCTCCAGAAGGTGCCATCCACGTCGCTCGCCAGCAGGATGGGTGGCTGCTCGACGTCCACATGCGATGCTTGATGCACGGCACTCCTCCCCGTAGCGGACCACGGTCCGGTGGGAGTCATACCCCGCGAGATGATTTCTTGCCGCAATCGGACGGCTTGACGCCTGATGTCCGAGCCCCGAACATCCTCCACCGTCACCGGAGCCGCCCGACGTGCCCATTGCCCCGCTTTCCACTTCGATCCTGCTCGTCGCCGGCCTGATCCTGCCGATGGGTACGGCCGCGGCCCAGCGGGCGAAGTCGCCGTGGCCGGCGTTCGACGCCTACGTGCAGCAGGGCATGCGCGACTGGCGCGTGCCCGGTCTTTCCATCGTGGTGGTACGGAACGACAGCGTCGTCTTCCTGAAGGGCTACGGCCAGCGGACCCTGGGTGCAGCCGGGCCCGTGGACCCGCAGACGCTCTTCGGCATCATGTCGACCACCAAGGCGATGACCGCCATGGCGCTCGCCATGCTGGTGGACGAGGGCCGGCTGCGCTGGGACGATCCCGTCACGAAGTGGCTGCCCGCGTTCCAGACGGCGGATCCGCTCGTGACGCGGGAGTTGCGCGTCGTGGACCTGCTCACGCACAACAGCGGCCTGCCGGGTGCCGACCTGCTCTGGGTGCGAGGCGACCTCGATGAGGCGGAAGTGCTCCGGCGGCTGCGAGGCCTCGCCCCGACGTACCCGCTTCGCGGCGGGTTCATCTACCACAACCTGATGTACGGCGTGGCAGGCGCGGTGATCGCGCAGGCGTCGGGCCTGTCGTGGGCCGAGTTCCTGCAGCAACGGCTGTTCACGCCGCTTGGCATGACGCGCACCTTCGCGACCCATGCCGCCATGGCGGCGGCACGCGACACGAACGTCTCGTCGGCGCACTACCGCATCCGCGACACGGTGCGCGTCATCGCCGAGCAGTCGGTGGATCGCGTGCCTGCCGCCGGCGCCGTCTGGTCCACCGCCGCGGACATGGGACGGTGGATGCGGTTCCTGCTCGATTCGACACGCGTGAACGGCCGGCGTCTCGTGAGCGACAACGCCTTCCGGCGGCTCTTCCAGCCGCAGAGCTTCGTGAGCGAGGAGGAGTTCTATCCGACGGCCCGGCTCACGAAGCCCCATTGGACCACGTACGGTCTCGGGTGGTTCCAGCAGGACTACCGCGGCGAGATGGTGCAGATGCACACCGGCAGCCTCGATGGACGCACGGCCATCATCGGGCTCATTCCCGAGCGGCGCATCGGCGTATACGTGTTCGGCAATCTCGACCACGCCGAGCTGCGTCACGCGCTCCTGTGGAAGACGCTCGATCTCCTCCTCGGCGCGCCCGAGCGCGACTGGAGCCGGGAGCTGCTCGCGATCTACGACGCCCGTCGGGCACGGGCAGATTCGGCGCGGCGCGCTGCGGAGACCGCGCGCGTGGCCGGCACCTCGCCATCGCTGCCGCTCGAGCGCTACGCCGGCCGCTTCGAGCACCCCGTCTGGGGCGACATCGAGATTGCGGCCTCGGGCGACGCGCTGCGACTGCGCGCCGGTACCAACCCGATGTTGACCGGCCCGCTGGAGCACTGGCATTACGACACGTTCCGCGCCGCGCTCGGCGATGGCCGCGACGCGCCCCTCATGGTCACCTTCGCGCTCGATGCGCGCGGGGAGCCCGCGAGCCTGACGCTGATGGGTGAGCGGTTCACCCGGGCCGCCGCCCCTGGCCCCTGATGGAAACCGCCGGGGGCGCAGCGACGTCTGGTCAGGACGTCCCCATTCGCGCCCCCAGCCGAGGTACCGATGCCACTGCCCCGCACGCTGCTCCTGCTGGCATTCGTCGCCGCCGGCACCGGGGCGCTGACCGCCCAGCAGTCGGCGCCCCTGGCTTCCTACGTGGCCGCACGCGCGAAGGTCGACCGCGCCATCACGGCACTCGGCGGCGATTCGGTGCTCGCCGCGCTGGTGATCGGCACCCGATTCCACGGCGTGCAGGTGCAGCGACACCAGAGCCATCGGCCGGCGCCGCCGTGGGAGCGCACTCCGATCACCGGCGAGGTGACCTTCGACTTCGCGCGACGGCGCATCGGCTTCGAGCAACGGACGGAGTTCCCCGGCGGCTTCCGGTCGCACACGGGGTTCGTCAACGACGGCAAGGACGCCTGGCTGATGAACTTCGTGCGTGGCACGCGCTCACCCGCCTCGGCGCAGGCCCGCGCGTTCAACGGCGCCTGGAACATCATGCGCCGCAGTCCGCATTGGCTGGTGCTGCAGGCACGGGAGCGTGCATTGACGTTGCGCGACGCGGGCAGCTCGACCATCGGCGGCCGCCCGCACGACGTGGTGAGCTTCGCCACCGCCGACGGCCGGCTGCTCTGGCTGCACCTCGATCGCGGCACCGGCCTGCCGAGCGCCTTCGCGGTGCTCAACCACGATCCGTTCCTCGGCGACGTGGAGGACCGCATCGTGTTCGCCGATTGGCGCCGGGTCGGCACGACGATGGCACCGGGCACAAGGCGCATCACGCGCGGCGGCGAGCTGATGGAAGAAGTGCAGGAGGAGTCCACCGTGAACGCGCCCGTGCCGGATTCGCTGTTCGCGGTGCGCACGACGCTTCGCGTCGACACGGCCGTGGTCACGCCGAGCACGTCGGAGCTGCGGCCGCTCGCCCCGGGCGTGCACCTGCTCGTGGCCGTGCAGGGCCAGAACGCGCTGGTGGTGGAATTCGCCGACCACCTCGCCGTGATCGAGCCCTACGGCGACGACGGCGCCTCGCGCACGGCGATGTCCACCATCGCCAAGGCGCTTCCGGACAAGCCGATCCGCTACATCGTCGCGACGCACCATCACGACGATCATGCGGGCGGCGTGCGCGCCTACCTCGCCGCCGGCGCCACGCTGGTGACCACCGACGCGAACCGCGAGCACTTCCTCCGCTTCGCACGCGGCCACGGCTCACTGCCGCCGGATGCCAGCGAGGTGCGCGGCGCGCCCCGCATCGAGACCTTCACCGGCCGGAAGACCCTGTCCGACGGCACGCGCCGGCTGGAACTGATCGACATCGGGCCCAACCCGCACACCCAGGAGATGCTGGTGGCGTGGCTCCCGACCGAGGGCATCCTCTTCCAGGGCGACCTGCTCAACGCGCCGTGGGACGGCTCGCCATTCCCAGGCAACGAGACCACCGCGTACTTCAGCGAGTGGCTCGACAAGTCGGGGCTCTCGCCCCAGACGATCGCGGCGGTGCACGGCCCGCCGCAGACCGTGGAGCAGTTGCGGGAGGCCGTCGCCCGGTACCGGGAGAGCGCCTCACGGTGATCTCGCCAGCGAGGCGACGAACGCACGCACGAGCGCGGCGACCTCGTCGGGCACGCTGTAGTGCAGTGCATGCCCCCAGCCGGGCACGGTGACGAGCCGACCCTCAGGCAGCAGCCCCGTCACGTGTGCCGCCCACTCGGCCGGCACCACCAGGTCCCGCGAACCGCGCAGCACGAGCGTCGGCATCGAGAGGTAGGGCAGCCGTCGCTCGATGCGATCGGCCAGCATGTGCCGAAATTCTTCCACGTAGCGCCGCATGCCCATCCGCGCGTAGTCCGCCAGCATCAGCCCCGGCAGCGACAATCGCTCGAACAGCCCCGTGCCCGCCACTCGCAGCGCCAGCCGGCCCAACTCCCGGTTGGCGGGATCGAGCGTCGGGCCGATGAGCACCAGCGACCCGGCCCGCACCGGACGCAGCACGCAGAGCGCCGCCGTCACCTGGCAGCCCATCGAATTGGCGACGATCACCAGTCGGTCCGGCACTGCGGCCGCCTCGAGCCACGCCTCGAGCACATCGGCGAGCGCCGGGACGTCCAGGGCGCGCGCGGGATGGCTGCTGCGTCCGTGCCCAGGCAATTCGGGCATGTGCACGACGAAGTCGCGGGCGAGCCGCTCGGCGACGGGAAAGTAGTAGCGGGCGGAAAGTCCCAGTCCATGCACCAGCAGGATCGGCGGCGCCGTAGGGGGACCTGCGTGAAATGCA
>JBJMOZ010000144.1:0-18493 GCA_045803465.1 Gemmatimonadales bacterium
AGCAGGCCGGGCAGTACGAGGAACAGCACCAGGGCAGGAATTCGCATGTCAGGGCGCCTTCCTCGTCCAGCGATCGGCGTCCCGCCGCTCCACCTTCGCCATCATCCTGTCGAACGCTTCCTGCAGGTCGATGCCTTCGCGGTTGGCCATGCAGATGAGCACGAACATGATGTCCGCCATCTCCATCGCCATGTCGCCCTCGGCCTCGTCGGGCTTCTTCGTCTTCTGCCCGAAGCGATGGTTCACCTCGCGCGCCAGCTCGCCCACCTCCTCGGTGAGGCGGCAGATGTTGGTGAGCGGATGGAAGTAGCCTGCCTCGTACTGGCTGATCCAGGCGTCCACGCGCTGCTGGGCGTCATGGAAGGACATCGGGGCCTTTCGGGAGGAGGGCACGACATGTCCCACCTACGAAACGCGAACCGCCGGACGATCGCAAGGACCGTCCGGCGGTTCGCAGCAGGGAAGTGCCCGGCTCAGTACGTGGGCCAGTTGTCCGTCCAGGTGTTCGCGATGCGCTGCCAGCCGCCGAGGCGGTTGAGCGCGCTCGAGATGTCGCACGAGTTGTACTGCACCAGGAAGTTGCCGTTGCCGATCGACGACTCCGGCACCGTCATGCCCAGCTTCACGTTGAGCCCGCTGACCATGGTGCCCCACACGCGCGTCGCAGAGCCCGAGACCTCGGCCGCGCCACCGATGAGCACCACGCCGCGCCAGCTGATGTTCGACAGGTCCGCGTTGCCGGTGACGATCAGCACGCCCTTGCCGTTGAAATTGTCGCCATTGGTGAGGTTGCCGTTGATGCGCACCACGGGCCAGTTGTTGTACTGTGCCGCGGTCGTCGGAATGCTGCCGGTGTACGGCGTCACCGTACGGTTCACCAGGAAGTCCGGCTGCAGCATCGTGCCGTTCATGATGCTCGCCCAGTCGATGTCGACCGCGTTCTGCGCCGTGCCGCCGGGTCCGGCGGAGCCCATGTATTGCGGCGCATTGTCCGGGTTGCCGTCGATGTAGGCGCCGGGCGTGCCGCCGCCGCCGCTCTGCGAGTGCGTGCCGTCGGGCACTGCCGCGCCGGCGATGACGTTGCTCGGGTTGCACTGGTCCACGCCGCTCACGGTGCCGGACGCGCCATTCTTGTGCAGGCCGTTCAGGCTCGTGAAGGCCGCATCCACGTCGATGGTCGCCGTCTGCCACTGCAGCATCTGCGACACCGAACGCTCTGCCACCGTGGCGCGTGCATCGTAGCGCTTGGCGCGCGTGTAGCGGCCCAGCGAGCGGGCTGCGTAGATGGTCGGGTCGCCGGGGCCCGTGGTGAGGTGCATCCGGTGGAGTGTCACGTTGGCCGTGCCACCGTTCAGCGTGTACGTCTGCGTCGACGGGAAGGTGGTCGGCAGCGTCGTTACGAGGAACAGATAGCGCTCGAGGCCCGACTGGGCCACCATCATCGCACCCGTCTGGGCTTCCATGTCGGCCGTGGTCCGCTGCTCCGCCGAGGAGCGCGCGAAGCCGGCCGCCACCGTGATCGTGAGCAGCACCACGAGGAGCAGCACCAGCACGATCGTGGAGCCGCGTTCATTGCGGAGCGTGCCGCGCGAAGTCGAGGTCATCTCAGTCCAGCCGGTTGAGGAAGAAGACGGACGTCACGAGGTTCGATTGCTCGGGGGTCGCGCGGCCGCGCACCGTGCGCTCGCTCTCGCCGGCGAGCTGGATCTCGATGCCACGCAGGTCGGCGAGCGAGGTCGGCACGGTATCGGAGGGCACGCGGTTGTTCAGGATGAAGAAACGGAAGCGTGCCGTCGTGTCGAAGGGCGCCACCAGTTCCTCCACGTTGTCGACCACCGGGTTCCCCGACTGGTCCAGCAGCTTGCGCCACAGCCCTCGACGCCCAGTGACGGCGACCGAATTCTCGAAGGCGTACTCGATGTAGCGGATCAGCGTGATCGGCGTGCCCACGGCGGGCACCGTGGCGATGCTGCCCTGCACGCGCAGCACCACGGCGCCGGTCATGATCGTCATGTTGGCCGGCGCGCTGGTGCAGAGGGAGGCAGTGCCCGCCACCGGGGGCTGGTTGTTCATGTAGTACGTGTACTGGCCGTCGAGCGCGTTGCGCACGGCGAAGCCCGTGTAGCCCATCGAGTACAGCGTGGCGTCCACCGGCATGAAGAGCGCCGTGATCTGGGTCGATGATGCCTGGCAGACGAGGCCCATCGCGTACGGAACGCGGATGCGGATGCGATTCGGCTCCGCCAGCAGCACGCCGTCATGCGCGTCCGTCATGCGCAGCTCGGAGCCCAGGAAGTTCACCGCCGTGCGGGCCACGCCACGCGCGTTGCGGCTCAGCTCGACCCGGTCGTTGAAGCGGGCCTGCGTCACGAAGATCTGGAGCAGGCTCGCGCCCAGGATGGAGGCGAGCACCACGCCGATCAGCAGCTCGATGAGCGTGACGCCCCGGCGATCGGTGCGGCGCATGATCAGGTCCCCCCGAAGTCGAGCGCGCCGACGTTGCTGGCGCGGTCGATGATGACGGTGTCCGGCGTGATGAGCCCGGCGAGGAGCGGCCGCACGATGACGCGCACCTGCTGCTGCCGGTTGCTCACGTTGGTGACGGTGGTGCAGCGCTGGTACGCCCACGGCGCCGACGTGGTGGTGTCGCAGCTCGATCCCGCCACCAGGGCGGCCGTCGGAAGCGCCGTGACCCGCGACAGCTCGGAACTGAGGAACACCGTCTGGTACGAGCGCACCGAGCTGAGCGTGTTGCGTCGCGCCGTGCGCATCGTCAGGCCCGCGAGCGACACGCTCGCGATGCCGAAGATCACGATCGCGATCAGCACCTCGAGCACGGAGAAGCCGCGCCGGGCGCCACGGTATGGTCGGGTCATCGGTCGGATGATCCTCACGGGGTCGGAGTGGTGATCCGTACGAAGCCGGCGCTCGACATCGTGATGCGCCGGGTCTTGCCGTCGACGGTGAGGTCGACCTGCAGCTGCTGGCTCAGGCGCCCCGGGGGCAGGAACGTCACCGTGGCGGGCTCGAAGGTCATCGTGGCCACCGTGAAGGGAGTGGCCGGCCCGAGGTTTCGCTCGAGGCGCAGCGCGCCGCCGTTGAGCTGGTCGTTGACGCGGTAGATCCGGTTCGCGCAGTCGCACGAAATCACGAGCGGCTGCCGCAGCCGGCCGCCGGTGCTGAAGGCATTCTCGAGGTCGGCGGCCACCATCGACGCGGCCCGGTCCACCTTCGAGCGTGAGATCGTCGAGCCCACCTTCGCCATGGCCATGGTCGCCAGGATGCCGATGACGACGAGCGTCAGGGCCAGCTCGATCATGGTGAAGCCACGTCGGGTCGTTCGCATCGTCGGAAGCCTTGATTGGAGTCGGACGGCCAGAATAGAGCAGGGGCTATGCCCGCCTCGGCGCAAATCACAAGTCGTTGTGTCGTAAGAGGTAAGCGTTTCTAGATGTCCCGGTCGACGTCTGGGATTCGACCAGAAGCTGCAGCGGACTGCAAGGTATCGCACGAGACTCGTCGTCGCCGGGACCGACGGCTACCTTACCCGGCTCGCCCCACAGCCCGACCGGAGAGCCCGTCATGCGCAGCCGCGAACGCATCCTCGAGAACCTCGAGGCCATCTACCGCGAGTCCTTCGACCGCGCCAAGACCGAGGGCTCCGCACCTCGCATGATCGAGCTCGAGAGCGCCTTCATGCGCGACCAGCTCATGTTCGAGATCCTGCTCGACATGCGTGATCTCTTCACCGTCGCCCCGGCCGCCGGCCAGCAGGGCACTTCCGCGCTCGAGACCCTCGAGCGCCTCCGTCGACTCGCCAACCGCTGAGCCTCATGACCCGTCGCCCGCTCGTGATCGTTCTTGCCCTCGCCGCGATCGCCTGCGATCGCCCGGGCGCCCCCGCCGAGCTCGTCGCCTATGGCCGCGTGTGGACCGGTGACAGCGCGGTCCCCTGGGCCCAGGCCGTCGCCAGTCGCGGCGAGCGCATCGTCTACGTTGGCGACAGCGCCGGCGCCGCGAAGCTCGTCGGCGAGCACACCCGGGTCGTCTCCGGCGCCTTCGTGGCGCCGGGCTTCGGCGACGCGCACGCGCACTTCACCGATGGCGGCTTCCAGCTCGCCAGCGTGGACCTCCGGCCGGCGCAGTCGAAGGAGGAATTCATCCAGCGCCTGGGCGCCTACGCGAAGACGCGCAAGCCCGGCGAGTGGATTCTCGGCGGCGACTGGGATCACGAGAGCTGGGAGGGCGGGCCCCTGCCCGAGCGCAGCTGGATCGATTCCGTCACGCCGGACAATCCCGTCTTCGTGAACCGCCTCGACGGCCACATGGCGCTCGCCAACTCGGTCGCGCTCCGGCTGGCCGGCATTTCCGCCGAGACCCGCGACATCGCCGGCGGCACGATCGTCCGCGACCTCGGCGGCGATCCGACCGGCGTCCTGAAGGACGAGGCGATGAACCCGGTCTACCGCGTCATGCCCTCGCCGAGCCCCGAGCAGATGGATTCCGCGCTCGCCCGTGCCACGCGCTGGGTGGCCTCGAAGGGCGTGACGAGCGTCGGCAGCGTGTCCGCCAGCTGGGAGCAGGTGGCGGCCCTTCGTCGCGCGCACGACGCCGGCCGGCTCATCACTCGGGTGAGCATCTACGTTCCCCTCAACGACTGGCGCGCCGCGGCCGAGACGCTGCGGGTGCACGGCGCGGGCGACGAACTGCTGCGCGTCGCCGGCGTGAAGGGCTATGTGGATGGCTCCCTCGGCTCCACCACGGCGCTGCTCGAGCGGCCCTACCTCGACGACCCCACGAGCAGCGGCCTCCTCACCACCCCGCGCGACTCGCTCGCCAGCTGGATCGGGCGCGCCGACTCGGCCGGGCTGCAGGTGGCCGTGCACGCCATCGGCGATCGTGCCAACGCCATCCTCATAGATATCTACGACAGCGTGGCCACCGCACACGGCGCGCGCGATCGTCGTTTCCGCATCGAGCACGCACAGCACCTGCGCCCGCAGGACATCCCCCGCTTCGGACCGGCCGGCATCATCGCCTCGATGCAGCCCTATCACATCGCCGACGATGGCCGTTGGGCCTGGAAGCGCATCGGGCCCGAGCTGACGCGCACCACCTATGCGCTGCGCTCGCTGCTCGACGCGAAGGCCCATCTGGCACTGGGCTCGGACTGGACCGTGGCCCCCATCGAACCGCTCCTGGGTCTCAAGGCCGCCGTCACGCGCCAGACGCTCGATGGCAAGCATCCCGGTGGCTGGGTGCCCGAGGAGAAGATCACGCTCGAGGAAGCGCTCCGCGGCTACACGGCCGGCGTGGCCTATGCGAACTTCGGCGATGAGTCACGTGGCGTGCTCCGGGTCGGGCAGCTGGCCGACATCGTCGTGCTCGATCAGGACCTCTTCGGCATCCCGGCGGAAACGATCGATCGGGTCCAGGTGCTCGCCACGATCATGAACGGGCGAGTGGTCTTCGAGCGAATGGCGAAACGCTGACGGAAGCACGGACCACTTGAGGGAGCAGTAAATACTACTACTAGCGATCGCACTGGTTACATGACCGGGGTTCCGGGGGTATTTTGGCATGACCCCCGGAGGTGCGCCTCCGCCCGACTTCACGCCACCGAGCGCTCCCGTCATGGCCACCCGCACCCCGTCGAAATCCAAGGCGCTCGCCTCCTCGCGCCTCGACAAGTCCGAGCTGCTCGACCTGTTCCGCATCATGTACATGTCGCGGCGCATCGACGATCGGGAAATCCAGCTCAAGCGACAGAACAAGATCTTCTTCCAGATCTCGGGCGCCGGGCACGAGGCCGTGCTCGCCGCGGCGGCGAAGGTGCTGCGTGCCGGGCATGACTGGTTCTACCTCTACTATCGCGATCGCGCCCTCTGTCTCGGCCTGGGCATGACGGCCACCGAGCAGTTGCTGAGCGCCGTCGGCGCCGCCGACGACCCGAACTCGGGTGGCCGGCAGATGCCCTCGCACTGGGGGCACAAGGAGCTCAATATCGTCAGCGTCTCGAGCCCGACCGGCACGCAGTTCGTGCAGTCGGTCGGCGCTGCCGAAGCGTGGCTGCGGTTGAGCCAGATGCCCGAGGACAAGCGTCCCGACATCCCCTTCCACGGCGACGAGGTGGTGCTCTGCACCACCGGCGACGGCACCACCAGCGAGGGCGAGTTCTGGGAGGCGCTCAACAGCGCCACCAACCTCAAGCTGCCCGTCATCTTCCTGGTCGAGGACAACGGCTACGCCATCTCGGTGCCGGTCGAGGTGAACACGCCCGGCGGCTCCATTTCGAAGCTGCTTACCGGCTTCCCCAACCTCTACATCCAGGAAGTGGACGGCTGCGACCCCATCGCGTCCTACGACACGATGATCCGCGCGGCGGAGTACTGCCGCCAGCGGAAGGGGCCGGCGCTCGTGCACGCGCACGTGATCCGGCCCTATTCGCATTCGCTTTCCGACGACGAGGTGCTGTACCGTCCCTCGTCCGAGCGCGAGGCCGAGGCGGCGCGCGACCCGCTGGTGACCTTCCCGAAGCGGCTCATCGCCGAGGGCATCGCCACCGAGGCGGAGCTCGAGGCCATCCGCGTGGCGGTGGACGAGGAGGTGCAGGTCGCTGCCGACGTCGCACTGGCTTCGCCCCAGCCGACGACCGACACGATCTTCGACTTCGTCTACTCGCCCGACGTCGACCCCACGTCCGACGGCTTCGACACCGAGGACGACCCGCGCATGACCGGGGAGCCCACCACCATGGTGGACCTCCTCAACTCGTGCCTCAAGGAGGAGATGGCGCGCGACGGGCGCATCGTCCTCTTCGGCGAGGACGTGGCCGATGCCAGCCGCGAGGACAGCCTCGAGCAGGTGAAGGGGAAGGGCGGGGTCTTCAAGGTGACGTGGGGCCTGCAGCGCGCCTTCGGCAGCAACCGCGTCTACAACTCGCCGCTCGCGGAAGCGAACATCGTGGGCCGGGCCATCGGGTTGGCCACGCGTGGCATGTAGCCGGTCGTCGAGATCCAGTTCTTCGACTACATCTGGCCGGCGTACATGCAGCTCCGCAACGAGCTCGCACTCATGCGCTGGCGCTCCAACAACGCCTTCGCGTCGCCGGTGGTGGTGCGGGTCACGTACGGCGGCTACCTGAAGGGCGGCGCCATCTATCACTCGCAGACGGGCGCCGCGCTCTTCACCGGCATCCCGGGCCTGCGCGTGGTGTGCCCGAGCACCGCGCTCGACGCCAACGGCCTGCTGCGCACCGCCATCCGCAGCGAGGATCCGGTCATCTTCCTCGAGCACAAGCATCTCTACCGCCAGACCTACAACAAGGCGCCGAACCCGGGCCCGAACTTCATGATCCCGTTCGGCAAGGCGAAGGTGGTCCGTCCGGGCACCGACCTTACCGTGATCACGTACGGGGCGGTCGTGCAGCGCTGCCTGGTGGCGGCGAAGCAGCTCGAGGAGCAGACCGGCGCCAGCGTCGAGGTCATCGACCTGCGCAGCCTGTCGCCGGTGGACTGGGAGTCGGTGTTCGCTTCGGTGCGCAAGACGAGCCGGGTGCTGGTAGCCTACGAGGATTCGCTCTCGTGGGGCTACGGCGCCGAGATCGCGGCGCGTATCGCCGACGAGGCGTTCCACTGGCTCGACGCGCCCGTGCGCCGGCATGCGGCCACGGATACATTCGTAGCATATGCCCCTGAACTCGAGGACGTGATCCTGCCGCAGGTGGAATCTCTCCGCGCCGCGATGCAATCGGTGCTGTCGGTCTAACCCGTCGATGCACTCCTAAGGGGGGTGCCACATGCGATTTCCGGTACTGCTGGCGTTGTCGCTTGCCATCGCCCCTACCATGCTGCGCGCGCAGGGCCCCACCCTGCCGCTCGGCGACACCACGACCGTCGGGGTCCGCATGCCGGACTACGGCGCCGCCGCGCAGGTCACTCGCAATCATCTGTACGACAAGTGGCAGTTCAACGTCAGCGCCGCGGCGCTCATCATCAGCACCACGGTCCGCGTCGATCCCGACAGCGGCGAAGGCACGGAGCTGAATTCCGAGGACGACCTCGGGCTGGCCAATGTCGTGCTGCGGCCGCGGCTCGCCGCGCGCTGGCGCCCGGGCGCCCGCCACGAGCTGGAGCTCTCGTGGGTGTTCGTCAAGCGCTCCGGCGAGCGGACGCTTGAGGACGAATTCGAGGTCGGCGACACGACCTTCTCGGCGGGCGCCCGAATCGGAACCAGCATTCGGAACGATCAGATCGGGCTGGTCTATCGCTACGCGTTGCACTCGAGCGAGACGAGCCAGCTCGGCCTGGGCGTAGGCCTTGGCGCGCAGATCTTCCACTTCGAGTTCGACGCGATCGCCGGTGCAGCCTCCGGGGGCGACACGACGATCGTCGAGGGGTCGGCCAAGAAGAAGCTGATCGGGCCGACGGGCTCGCTTGGTGTCTACGGTCGCTGGCAGCTCAGCCCTGCATGGAACATCGAGGCCGACCTCCGCGGGATCTACGCCAAGATCAGCACCGTCACCGTGTGGGACCTGGAGCTGGGCGGCAACGTACGATACTGGCTCTCCGACACCTGGGGCTTGGAGGCGGGGTATGGCCTCGGGCTCTACGACGTGAACGTCGAGGTGTCGAACGACGGGTCGCTCCTCAACTACGACTTCGCCGGGAAGATCAGGTACAGCAACCAGAACCTTCGCTTCGGTGTGAACATCGCGCTCTAGGCGCGGGACGACTGGCAGACGAACGAGGCCCCGGGGACGTTCCCCGGGGCCTCTCGTTTGCCGCCAGCACAAGCGTTACCGACCCATCGCCTCGTTGATCTCGCCCGCCGCCGCGATCGCGTTGTCCACGTTGCGCGAGAGGGCGCGGGCCGCCTGCGTCGCCTGCGTGATGTCGCCCATCACTTCCGAGACGTTGCTCGACTTGAGCTTGAGCAGGTCGAGCCGCAGGTTCTGCATGGCCAGCACGCAGGAGTCGAGGTGACGCGCCACCAGGCCCTTGCGGGACTCGAGGTCGGCCACCGTCTTCTTCTGCCGTTCGAGCAGCGAGATCTGGCGGTCGCGCTCCTCGTCCGCCGGCTGCTGGCGCAGCATGGCGAGCCGCTGATCGATGCGCGCCACGCCGCCCTCGCTCACTTCACCCTCCATCAGGTGCAGCGTGCGCGCCAGATCGGTGGCGCGGCGATAGAGCCCGTCCACCGTCTCCTGGATGTCGCTCAGCACCTGTCGCTCCGATGGCGGCAGCTTGTCGACGAGGCGCATGATGGCCTGCCGGTCGCTGTGCACCTGGCGCACGTAGCCATACTGCTCGCCGAACTCCACCGGCGAGGGCGCCGGCAGCACCTTCGGCAACGCACCCTTGGCGACCGCCGGATCGCGGCCCGACTCCACCGAGTCGGGTGCCGGGGGCCGCTTGAGCACGTCGCGCCAGTTGTAGCCCGCCTGCCAGAGCTTGGCGTAGTTGTTCAGCAGGCCGATGCCCATCGCCGCCGCCGGAAACAGGAACCACGGCGGATCGAGCTGCGTGGTGGCGATGTTGAGCATCAGCAGGCCGCCATTCACCGCGAGCCACGAGGCGAACTGCTTCCGCACCGTCTGCACGATCTTCGGCTCGCCGGTGTCGCGCACCAGCACCTCGCCCGTGTTCTCGTCGCGGAACCGGCCGCGACGCAGGTCGGCGGCGGCGCGCTGCCGGCCGATCGGCGCCGGCAGTGGTGGGCCGCCGAAGGGCCGATCGGCGCCGTACGCCCGGCTGTCGGGCCGGTCCATGACCGGGCGACGCGGCGAGGTGCCCGGCCGCGTCGAGCGCGGCTGCGCGCCCGTCGACGGACGCTGCCCTGCGCGCCAGGCGGTGCCGGTGGGGCGGTAATTCCCCACGGTGCGGCTCTCGAGCGCACGGCGCAGGGCGTCGGCGGTGGGCCAGCGGTTCTCGGGGTCCTTCTCGAGGCAGCGCGCGATGGCCAGTGCCAGGTCTTCGGGGATGTCCGGTCGCTTGAGCCGCACATCCGGCGCGGGCTCGGTGATCTGCTTCATCAGGATGCCGGCCACCGTGGGCGCCGAGAACGGCAGCTCGCCGGTGAGCATCTGGTACGCCACGATGCCCAGGCTGTAGAGATCGGAGCGAACGTCGATCTCCTTCTCGCCCGCCGCCTGCTCCGGGCTCATGAATGACGGCGTGCCGATGGCGACGCCAGCGCCGGTGAGCGTCGCGCCCGAGCTCGACGAGATCGCCTTCGCGATGCCGAAGTCCGTGACCATGACGCGCCCACGCGTCCCCTCGAGGAGGATGTTGTCGGGCTTGATGTCGCGGTGGATGACGGAGACGGCGTGGGCGGCGCTGAGCGCGTCGGCCACTTCCTTCATGATGCGACGCGCCTCGTCGGCCGGAAGCGGGCCCTTGCGCTTCACCCGGCCCGAGACCGACTCGCCGTCCACGTAGCCCATCACGAAGTAGACGAGGCCTGCCGCCTCGCCGACGGAGTAGATGGGTACGATGTGGGGATGCAGCAGCTGGCCCGCCGTCTGGGCCTCGCGCTTGAAGCGCTCGCGGATGTCGCCCTGGAATGCGAGCTCGGGCGGCAGCACCTTGATGGCCACGCGGCGCTTCAACTGCTCGTCGCGCGCGCGATAGACGACGCCCATGCCCCCGCGCCCGATTTCACCCTCGAGGGTGTAATGGTGAGCGAGCGCCTCGGCGACGCGTTGGGCCAGCGGCTTGTCGAACGGGTCGGACATCCGGTCGGTTGACCCCGCGCGGTCCGGGACGAGAGACATGGGACGGCCTGGGAAGTTCCCAACGTCCTGCAGCCTCAGAATTTGCCTGCGCGTCATGGAAGGGGCAACCGGTGAAGTCGATTCCACTACGGTCGCCTTCATCTGAAGATTCAACTTGAACCATCAGTCGATCGGCTTCGCCAAAACGGCAGGTTTCATTCGCGGCGCGAGCCACATCGGCGGGCTTCGGAGCGCGAGCGAAGGGCGTGGATTTCCGGCATGGCGCCTAAGTCGTTGCGCCCCAACGATTCCCCCTCCGTGGCCCAAGTGGCACGGCCGGTGCGAGTGCATGTGCCGACTTGGATCCGGCGAATGCCGGCCCAGGATGGACGCAAGGAGAACTGATGAGTGAACGACTGACGCTTCCCGTGCTCCCGCTCAGGGAAGTCGTGCTCTTTCCTGGGGTCGCCGCGCCGATCGGCGCCGGACGCCCGGGCACCCTCCGCGCGATTGAAGCGGCGCTGACGACCACCGACAAGCTCGTCTTCGCCGTCTCGCAGCGGCAGAACGTCGAAACCGTGAACGCCGACGTGCTCTACACGATCGGCACCGTGGCGCGTATCGGCCAGATGCAGCGCGGCCTCGCCGGTGTGCAGCTGCTGCTGCAGGGCGAGTACCGTGGCATCGCCATGCACTATTTCGAGAAGGATGGCTACCTCGCCGCCGTCGTGCGTCAGGCCGAGGAGCTGTCGCCGCTCGCGCCGGAGGACCCGGCGTTCGTGGCGCTGCACCGGGAGGCGCGCGCCCGCGCCGCCGAGCTGGGCCAGAAGTCGGGGCTGCCGGAGGAAGTGGTGCAGCAGGTGCTCGCCGGCGTGAACGAGCCCGGCAAGTTCGCCGACCTCGTCGCCGGCTACATCGACATCGTCCCTGCGCAGCGTCAGGTGCTGCTGGAGACGCTCTCCACCGAGGATCGCCTGCGGAAGGTGCTCGTGCACATCCAGCGGCAGATCAGCGTGCTCGATGCGCAGGAGGACATCAAGAGCCGCGTCCAGGAGGAGCTGGGCGAGCGTCAGCGTGAGATGCTGCTGCGCGAGCAGCTCAAGACGATCCGCAAGGAGCTCGGCGACGACGATGAGGTCGGCGATCTCGAGGAGCTGCGCGAGAAGCTCGACAAGCTCGACCTGCCCGAGGTGGTGCAGAAGGAGGTCGATCGCGAGATGGGCCGTCTCGAGCGCATCGGGCGCGAGTCGATGGAGTCGCAGGTCATCCGCACCTTCCTGGAGACGGTGTCCGAGCTGCCGTGGAACGAGCGCTCGGACGAGCACCTCGATCTCGCGCGCGCGCAGGAGATCCTCGACGAGGACCACTACGCGCTCGGCGACGTGAAGGACCGCGTGCTGGAATTCCTTGCGGTGCGACAGCTGCGTGAGCAGGCCAGGGTGCGGGACGGCGGGAAGGCGGACGCCGAGCCGGTCGCCGGCAGCGATGAGGCGCCGACCACCGATGATCCCGACTCCGAGGACGAAGCCAAGGCGGCTGATGTGCCCTCCCCGCGCCCGACCCAGCAGACCGAGGGCGAGAAGCAGGCGAAGGGGCCGATCCTGCTGTTCGTGGGCCCGCCGGGCGTCGGCAAGACGTCCGTCGCCAAGTCCATCGCACGCTCGATGGGACGCCAGTACGTGCGCATCTCGCTCGGCGGCGCGCGCGACGAGGCCGACATCCGCGGCCATCGGCGCACCTACGTCGGCGCCATGCCGGGACGCATCATCGCCGGCATGAAGCAGGCGGGCACCAAGAATCCCGTCTTCCTGCTCGACGAGGTCGACAAGCTGGGCGTCTCGTTCCAGGGCGATCCCGCCTCGGCGCTGCTCGAGGTGCTCGATCCGGCACAGAACGACTCGTTCGTCGATCACTACCTCGGCGTGCCGTTCGACCTGAGCGAGGTGCTGTTCATCGCCACGGCCAACTTCATCCAGAACATCCCCGGTCCGCTGCTGGACCGCATGGAGGTAGTGGAGTTCGCCGGCTACACCGAGGGCGAGAAGCGTCACATCGCGCGGAAGTACCTCATCCCGCGCCAGCTCACCGAGAACGGGCTCACCGAGCAGCAGCTCGAGATCGCGCCCGACGCGCTGGGCGAGGTGATCAGCAACTACACCCGCGAGGCCGGCGTGCGGCAGCTCGAGCGCGAGCTCGGCAAGCTGGCGCGCAAGGTGGCCCGTCGCATCGCGGCGAAGGAAACCGAGCGCGTCGTGGCCGACTCCGACCTCGTGCGGGCCCTGCTGGGCCGGCCCCGCGTGCATCCGGAGAAGGCGATGCGCACCGACCAGGCGGGCGTGGCCACCGGCATGTACTACACGCCCTCGGGCGGCGACATCATGTTCGTCGAGGCGAGCACCATGCGCGGCAAGGGCGAGCTCGTCCTCACGGGCCAGCTCGGCGACGTGATGAAGGAATCGGCGCGTGCCGCGTGGACCTACGCGCGCTCGCATGCGGCGGGGCTGCGGATTCCGGACGACATGTTCGACCGCGACATCCACATCCACGTGCCGGCCGGTGCCATCCCGAAGGACGGCCCGTCAGCCGGCGTCACGATGGCCTCGGCGGTCATCTCCGCCCTCTCGGGGCGGCCGGTGCGCCACGACATCGCGATGACGGGCGAGATCACGCTGCGCGGCCGCGTGCTTCCCATCGGGGGGGTGAAGGAGAAGGTCCTCGGGGCCCTGCGCGCGGGCATCACCGAGGTGATCCTCCCGAAGGACAACGAGGCGGATCTCGAGGACCTGCCGGAAGAGGCGCGCAAGCGCATCAAGGTCTACTTCGTCGAGGAACTCGGCGAGGTGCTCGCCCTGACGTTGCGTGGCGCGAGCTTCAAGGAAGGCCGCCTGCTGTTCGGCGACGAGAACCCGCGGGATGTCAGTCCATTGGCGCAATTCCACCACTAGACCGACAGCCACCGGAAAGGCGAAGGGCTCCGAGATCATCTCGGAGCCCTTTGTCGTTCTTGCGCTGTGCTCAGGACGCCAAGGTGCGAATGGCGAGAGCCGCCGCGGCCACGAACGTCGGCGCGGTGCTCCAGTGTCCCGTCACTTCGGCGCCTTGTCGCGACGCGATGAGCGCCGTGCGGTCGTCGGTGACGCAGATCAGCGGTGTGCCGGGCCACGCATCGATGTCGGTGACCGTACCGATCGGCGCGAAGCCGAGTTGTGCCGGACCCACCGAGTGCAGCGCCAGCGTCACGCCGGCGGAGGCGGGGCGGCGCAGTGCCGGCCCCAGCAGTGGAAACGCCTCGGCGGGTGCGAGCAGCCGCACGGACGTCGCGGCGCGGGCGACGTCGTGCTGGATGAGCTGCAGTGCTCCCCGGCTCGACGTGACCTCCACCAGTGTGGGCGTGGACGGCACGGCCACCGCATCCAGCTCCGCGGAGAGACGATCGAGTTCCCGGCCGTGGTCACCCGCGATGCGGGCCAGGAGCGCACTGGGCGGCTCGGGGCGGTAGCGCTTCGGGCGCCCACCCTCCACCCGCGCGGCGCCCTTGGTGACCAGGCCTTCGAGCGCGCTGTAGGCGTTGGCGCGCGCCAAGCCGGCCGAGCGAGCGATGCCGTAGCCCGTGCCGGGGCCTTCGGTGAGCAGCACCTCGTAGATGAGGCTCTCGGTCGGGGTGAAGCCGAACGGCGTGAGATCGAGTCGGGTCATGGAGGTAGTATGTCAGACTACGTGTGCACTCGCAATCGCGAGCGGCCCGAATCGGGCGTGGCGGGTATCCGCAGGATGGTCCACGTCTGCGGGCCCGTTCCAACCCTGCCAGCGAGAGTCCTTCCCATGCCGTTCCGCCGTGCCGACGACCCTACCGCCCCTTCCGCGATCAGTCCGCTGCCCGCGCACGCGTTCATGTTCTGCACCGGCCTCGAGTCCAGCTACCCCACCATCCGGACGCCCGATGGCCGGATCAAGCGCGTCGACGAATACGAGAAGACCGGGCACTACATGCGCTGGCAGGAGGATTTCCATCTCGTGCGTGAGCTGGGCATTCCGTTCCTGCGCTATGGCCCGCCATACCACCTCGCCCATGTGGGCCCCGGCCACTACGACTGGAGCTTTTCCGACATCACGATGGACGAGTTGCGACGCCTCGGCATCACGCCCATCGCCGACCTGTGCCACTTCGGCGTGCCCGACTGGGTGGGCGACTTCCAGAATCCCGACTGGGCCCCGCACTTCGCGGAATTCGCCGGCGCCTTCGCTCGCCGCTATCCGTGGGTGCGCTTCTACACGCCCATCAACGAGATCTTCATCTGCGCCACGTTTTCAGCGCTGAACGGGTGGTGGAACGAGTGCCTCGCCAGCGACTTCGCCTGGGTGACGGCGATCAAGAACCTCTGCCGGGCCAACGTGCTCGCGATGCGCGCGATCTCCAACGCGATCCCCGAGGCCGTCTTCATCCAGAGCGAGTCGTCGGAATACTTCCACCCCGAGCATCCGGGCTGCATCGATCGCGCGCGTGGGCTCAACGAGCGGCGCTACGTCGCGCTCGATCTCACGTACGGCCTGCCCGTCTCGCTCGCCACGTACCGGTACCTGCTGGCGAACGGCATGACGGAGGCCGAGTATGAGTGGTTCCGCACGAATGGCGTGCCGGCCAACTGCGTCATGGGCACCGACTACTACGTGACGAACGAGCACTACGTGACGCCGGACGGCAGCATCGTGCCGTCCGGCGAGATCTTCGGCTACTACGTGCTGACGCGGCAGTACTACGATCGCTACCGCCTCCCCGTCATGCACACGGAGACGAACTTCAAGGAGCCCGACGCGGTGAGCTGGCTGCTGAAACAGTGGGCGAACATCGTGCGGCTCAAGCAGGACGGGGTGCCCGTGGTGGGTTTCACCTGGTACTCGCTGACCGACCAGGTGGACTGGGACACGTCGCTGCGGGAGGATGCGGGCCGCGTGAACCCGCTGGGACTCGTGGATCTCGACCGGCGCATCCGCCCCGTGGGGCGGGCGTATCAGCAGCTCATCCGCGACTGGACGGCCATGATGTCCACCAACAGCGCGATGATCCGCTGGGGCTACTAGGCGAACGTCAGCTCCCAGCCCAGGCTCTTGGCGATCAGCGCGAGCCGGAAGGTCACGTCGATCTGCTTGCTCTCGGCCGACTTGTCGTCCGGCTGCAGCGGATACCAGTGGTGCGTGATGTGGTTGGCCGCCTTGGGCTGCGAGCGCAGCGGCTTGGGCGCCCAGATGCCGCGCTCGTCGACGTCCTTGAGCGTGCGCGTGAGCACCTTCGTGGCCACGGGCGCCCACTGCAGCGCATGCATGCGCGAGAGCAAGGCGATGTAGTACAGGGCGAGCGGCAGGTCCTTCGGCGTCCCCTTCGCATCGGCCTCGATCGGGTCGCCGAGCAGGAGCTGCTGGGGCTTCATCGCCTTCTTGCCGAGCATGACGACGAACGCCTTCTTCGGGGCCGGCTGGGCGAGGTAGTGGCCAAGTCGCTCGGTGAAGCCGGCACGCTCGCGCTGCAGGTT
Source organism: Gemmatimonadales bacterium (assembly GCA_045803465.1). GTDB lineage: Bacteria > Gemmatimonadota > Gemmatimonadetes > Gemmatimonadales > GWC2-71-9 > JAGGAG01. Next base: position 16,243 of record JBJMOZ010000144.1, read on the forward strand.
CGGCATGTGCGCGATCATCGCCACCGAGTACCAGGTGGGCGGGAACGCTTCCGGATGCAGCGCCGTGTACTTGCCCGAGCGCACGAACGGCTTCTCCGCCAGCGGGCTCCGCAGGAACGTCGAGACGGCGTTGGCGATCTTGTGCGCCGCGCCCCGGAGGCGGGGATCCTCGAGATGACCGGCCTCGGCGAGGGCCGCTGCCGCGCCCTCCCGGAAGAGCTCGCGCACCCATGCCGCCACGGGCGGTTCCGTCTTGGCCGACTTCTGATACTCGTAGAGGAGGGCCGGGTCCTCGTCGCGGGACAACAGCCGGAAGAGCGTCCGGTCGGCCAGCTTGAAGGTGCGGGCGCTCAGCGGGTAGCCGAGCTCGACCAGGCGCCGGTACTGCGGCACCGTGCCGACGTCCTTGAGGCCGTCCTTCACGGACGGTGCCAGTCCGAGGAGATTGCCGCCCCAGGTGCCGCTGTCCTTCTGCTTCTTCACCACGGCGGCGGCGACCTTCGACTCCACCAGGGCCTGCTGGGCCGCCGTCAACTGCTCGGGCGTGGCATGGCCGGAAGGCGCCAGCTCGCTCAGGGTGCGATACCGGATGGCCTCATTGCCGTGCTGCAGCAGCCACGTCAACGGGACCCGGTGCGTCGTAGGCAGATCCACGGGAAATCCGTCCTTGGAGATGTCCGGGAAGGGCGGCCGGAGCGGGCGCGAATATAGCCGGGAGCGGCTGACCGGACAATCTCGATTGATATTGTGTGGCTTACATGACGCTGTAAGGCGTTGTCGAGCAAACTACTTACGAAAATGGAGCATTTTCGCCCCATTCTGGTTCCAAGGCACAAAGCCACATGGGTCGCCCGGCCGGAGCCGGACGACCCATGCGAGCTGCGATCTGATCAGTCTCAGGAGTGACTGAGTGACCAGACGTACGCTGCGACCGCCTTCACGTCCTCGTCGCTGATCTGCGAACCGCCCTTGGCCGGCATCGGCCCCTTGCCGAGCTTGGCTTCGCCGGCGGCGACGCCCTTGGTGACGAGCGCCACGATGCCCGTGTAGTCGCCGTCCTTCACGTGAATCCACTCGGCGTCGGTCAGGTTCGGCCCCACCGCACCCTTGGCCTCGGGACCGTGACACGCGAAGCAGAGGCCGGTGCCCTTGAAGATGGTCTTGCCCTTCTCCACCATCGCCGGCGTCACACCCGCCGGCAGCTTCGCCTGCGCAGCCGCTGGCGCAGCGACGGCGAAGGCCAGCGTGGCGGCGAGAAGGCCGAGACGAGTCAGCGTCTTCATGAACGACTCCCTTGGAATGGTTGGCGCGACACGGGGCATAGCCTTACGACATTGTACGGTCGCCGCCCCGGAACACAAGACTGCCGGAGCACGGCTCGTACCACCTTCCAAGTCCCTATTCCGCCGAGCGGGCCAAGTTCCGGATTGCGCGATCAGGGACGATTTGTCCCCGTTCATAGACACTTCGGGGGTTCCAAAGCACCCACCCGGTGATACCAAGATCGGCAGCCGCACGGATCTGGGCGCGAACCATGTCGGGCGTGTAGCGCGGGGGCCCGAGCGTGAACGCCTGCAGGTAGGGCCGGATCTCCGCAGAACCGGGCAGCGCTTCCGAGCGCTTCTTCGCGTCCTTCATGGCGCGGTGGATCATGGCGTACGGATCGGCGTTGGGGTGCGGGACGCCGTACTCTCCCCGGTAGTAGTGGCTCGGGTAGACCATCGGCAGCACGGCGTCGGAGTGGGTGACGAGGTCTTCCCAGACCTGGCCGATGCCCATGTCACCCTTCGCGCTCGTGGTGAGGCCGAAGACGTCGATCGTGAAGGGCACCCCGAGTGCCTTGGTGCGCGCTTGCAGGATGGCGAGGCCGTCGCGTACGCCGTCGCGCAGGTTCTCGCCCTCGCGACGGCCGTTGAACAGGGCGTTGGCCCGGCGCGAGGGCGGTTCGTCGGGAAAGCGCACATAATCGAACTGGATCTCGGCGAAGCCCATCTGCACCGCCTCGGCGGCGAGCTGCGCCGCGTAGATCCACACCGAGTCCTGGTAGGCGTCCACCCACGCATGGCCCGCACGGTCCTTCCACAGGCCCCCCCGGCGGTCCTGGATGGCCCACTGCGGCTTCCGCAGGGCGAGGAGCGGGTCCTTGGCCACCACGATGCGGGCGATCGGGTGCAGGCCCCGCAGGCGCATCTCCTCGACGCGGGCACGGGTGTCACGAGCACGCAACTGGGTATTGGCGCCGATTTCGATG
>JBJMOZ010000191.1:0-2888 GCA_045803465.1 Gemmatimonadales bacterium
GGGGCTCGCCACGCGCGAGCTGCGTGTCGTCGGCGATACGCTCCGCTACCGTGCGCGACGGGGCGAAGGGGTCGCCTGTTCCATCGACGGAACCGGTGTCGCGCTTGCGCGCACGAGCTATCACGGCTGGCGCCTGCCGCAACCGGGCCGCGACTCGCTCGCGGTGCTGGACCGCGGCACGGGCACGTGGATCGTCGCGGGCATATCCACCGTGGCCGGCGGCACCTGCCCCGATGGGTCGGCCGCCATGATGGTCGCGGGCGCCACGTGGACAGGTCCCGTGCCGGCACCCGTGCGCGTGCTCGAGTGGGTCGAGGCGCGCGCCTACCAGAGCAGTGGGACCTGGTGGCTCGGCGCGCATTCGCTTCGGCCCGCCGACGTCATCCAGCCGCTCGCCGGCCCGATTGCGCCACGCGGTGTCAGCTTCGCCCAGGTGGCCCTCGGCGCCGACACCCTCCTGGAGGTACGTGTGAAGGTGGGTGGTGCTCCGGGCGGAAGCCCGAGGGTCGATTCCACGCTGGTGCGCCTGCCGCTCACCGTGGATGCGGCTCCGTGACGCGCTCTCGACGGGCCCTCGCGCTGCTGCTCGTGATCTTCGCCCTCGGCCTCATCGATGCGCTGCTCGCGATGCTGTGGCTGTGGAGCCGCGCCGAGGCGCGCGAGGCGGTGGAATCACTCGCGGTGAGCCGGGCCGAGTGGGCGGCGGCGGGCGCGCTGACGGACGCGATGCATTGGTTGGCGGCGCGCGACTCGCTGGCGGGCGACACCGTGCTGCGCCTCGCACCCGCATCCCCGGGCGTCGTGCGCGAGGTCCGGCTGCAGCGCCACGCCGCTGACGTCGTCGAGGTGCGCGCGGTGGGCTGGACGGAACAGGCTGGCGTGGTCATGGCGCAGCGTGTCCGGTGCGTCTGGGTGGTGCTCGGAAGCCCAGATTCGGCAGGACATCGGAGCTTCTTTCCGCTCGGCGGGACCGGTTCCGCCTCGTGTTAACGCAATGTCGCGATACTGTCATGAACTTGTCGGTTGTTGGCGATCGATGCGAGATGTATGGGGGTCCATTGCCAAGCCGTTCCTGGACACAGCCTTGGCCCGAGCGTTGCCTCTGAGCTGCCTTCAGGTCGGATCGGCACCGTCGGCCGGACTGGGAATAGGTGCCAGCATCGCGCCTGCAACAACCGGCACCTCGATTCGGCGCGATGGCAAAGAGAAAGACCCCGTGCATTTGGGAGGATGACGTGTCCTCCACACGCGACTGCAAGCCCTTTCGTTGGCGCTCTAATCACCGTCATAACAATTAGTTAGATTGATTATGCAACCTGTGGCACCGAGGTTGCTCCTCCGCCTTATGCTTGTGCGAATTCGCCGAACTTGGCTGGCATGCCGGCCTCTCTCGGCAGATGCGCTGCAGCAAAACATGACAACGGCCGGCTCCCCGACGCAGCATCCGGCGGGATCACCGAGTCGGATCCGACGGCAAAGCACAGTAGCAAGTCCTTGCTCGACAGGGCTTTAGCAGCGACCGCCGCAAGGCGGGTTGCGTTGACAGGCGGCGCGGGGATCGGTAGCGTCACCCTGCACTTACCCCCAACAATTCGGCACCCATGGCACTCTTCGGCCGGAAGCGGACCACCGTTGGTCTCGATATTGGCAGCGGGCTGATCAAGCTCGTGGCCATCCAGCATGGCGGCGGAGCCGAGCCCGTGCTGACGAAGGTCGCTTTCACGTCGGTGGTGGACGACGCCATCGTCGAGGGCGAGGTCATGGATCCCGGCATCGTCGCCGAGGCCATCAAGCAGCTGATGGCCGTCTCCGGCATCAAGACGAAGCAGGTCGTGACGGCGGTGGGCGGCCGCGACGTGATCATCAAGAAGATCACGATGGACCGCAGCTCCGAGGCCGAGGCCCGCGCGGTGATCCGCTGGGAGGCCGAGCAGCATGTGCCGTTCGACATGGAAAACGTCGAGCTCGACTTCCAGATCCTCGATCCCGAGGGCGACGGCCTGCAGATGACCGTGCTCCTCGTCGCCGCCAAGCGCGAGCTGATCGAGACCAAGCAGGCGCTCCTGGCCGACGTGGGTGTCGAGCCGAGCATCATCGACGTCGACGCGTTCGCGCTCCATAACGCGTTCGCGCTCAACTATCCCGAAGCCATGCGTGGCATCGTCGGCCTGGTGAACATCGGGCACGAGACCACGAACGTGAACATCCTGGACGACGGCGTGCCGGTGCTGACGCGGGACATCCCCGTGGGCACGCGGCGCTTCCGCGAGGACATGCAGCGCGAGCGCGGGATGTCGGCCGAGGTGGCCGACCGCCTGCTGCAGGGCTCGGACATGAGCCCCGAGCTCGAGCCGTTCCTCGAGACGCGCGGCGAGGAGCTCGCGGTCGGCATCGAGCGCGCCGCGGCATTCCTGCAGTCGGCCTCGCGTTCGTCGGCCGGCCTGGCGCGCCTCTACACCACGGGCGGCGGCGCCCGCATCCCGGGCCTCAACCGGGTCCTCGCCGACCGGCTGCGCCTGCCGGTGCAGCTCGCCAACCCGATCGAGAAGCTGCAGGTGGCCGATGGCGTGCTGGACATGATGGTCATCGACGAGGTCGCGCCGCTGCTGATGCTGCCGATCGGCCTCGCCCTGCGGTCCGCCGCCTGAGCCGGGAGCACGACACACCATGATGATCACGATCAACCTCAAGCCCGGCCTGAAGCGCAAGCGCGCCGGCTCGCCTCTCGGCGGGCTCAAGGAGCGCTTCGACGGCCTCGCCGGGCGGGTCAAGGACCCGATGCTCATCGCCGCGGCCGCCGCGTGGATCGCGGTGGTGGGCGGGCTGGGCGTCATGTGGACCGCCAACGCGCGCGAGCTCGCCGCGAGCGAAGAGCGCCTCGAGCAGTC
>JBJMOZ010000123.1:0-5023 GCA_045803465.1 Gemmatimonadales bacterium
AACGTGCATCGCGTCGTCCACGGCGGCACCACCACCGGCTGCAACCATCGCGTGTTCGAGGTGGCGGCGATCGGCGTGCCGCAGGTAGTGGACGATCGCGCCGATCTTGGGCTGCATTTCCTTTCGGGACAGGAACTGCTCACCTTCGCGTCGCCGGCGGCGTTGCGGCAGTGCGTGCAGGGGCTGCTGCAGGATTCGTCCGGGGCCGAGCGGCTGGCGCACGCGGCGCGGCAACGCGTGCTGGCCGAGCACACCTACATGCACCGCATGACGTCGGTCCTGAGCCGGGCATTTTCGCCGCCGCCGCCGGCCATTCCGGGCTAGACCGGCGGCGCCTCGCCGGCCGGCAACACACCCGTCGACAGGAAGTGCTGCAGCATCCGCTCGTATTCCGCCGCCATGCGTCGGTGCGAAAACCACCGCTCGGCGCGTGCGCGGCACGCGGCGGGGTCGATGGCATCGATCCGCGCGGCGAGCAGCACGAGTTCCTCGACCGAGTCCCCTAGCAGCCCGACGTCGGGCGAGACGATCTCCGGCAGCGACCCACGGCGCGTGCCGAGCACCGGCGTGCCGCTCATCATCGACTCGAGCAGCACGCCCGGGCAGGGGTCTTCCCACTGCGCGGGCATCCACAGGCAGCGGGCACCCGCCAGCAGTTCCGTCTTGCGCGTGCCATCGACCGTGCCCACGAACCGAAGGCTCCGCCGGAAACTCGGGCGCCAGGCGCCGGCGATGACGAGCTTCCGCCGTGCGCGTTTCGCGCCCTCGATCGCCCAGCGATAGCCCTTGACGGCGTGCAGCCGGCCAAGGAACAGGTCGTAGTCACCCTTCGCGGGTTCGAATCGGAATTCGTCGGGCGGGACGCCATTGTGCACGAACGACTCGATGCCATGACGCCGCGCGTGATCCGCGCTCACGCAGATGGTATTGGCGGGTGGCCTGCGGCCGGGCTTCATGTTGCCGGCAAGTCGCCAGACCCACGGGGTCGCCGGCGCTCGGTGCACGGGAACGAACGAGAGCAGCACGTCCGCGCCCGCCGGAATGTGCGGCTCGATGTCGAAGTCTGGCGCCTTGGCGTGCTCCACGTCGATCGGCACGATGCGCGCCCACGGCAGCACGGAGCCCGGTGCGCACAACACGGAGACGGCGTGCCCGCGCTCCGCGAGCGCCAGTCCCAGCCGCTCGAGCATGCGCTGCGTGCCACCGTAGCCGGTGGTGGGGAAGCGGGCAGGGAAGAGCAGCGTCACGTGCATGGCGGGCGATGATAACGCGGCGACGGCCCCAGCGCATGTTGCCCCCACCGGGAGGCCGCGATAAGATGCGGCCCTCGACTCAGCCCCAGGGTTTCGTGATTCCGATCTCCGGCTTCACCATCGTCCGCAACGGCGTCAAGCTCGGCTTTCCCGTGGTCGAGAGCATCCGGTCGCTCCTCCCCGTGTGCGAGGAAGTGGTCGTCAACGTCGGCAAGTCCGACGACGAGACGCTCGACCTCGTGAAGTCCATCGACGATCCGCGCATCCGCATCCTCGAGACCGAGTGGGATTTCTCGGACCGCAACTACGTGTTCGGCCGCGAGACGCTGCGGGCGATGCGCGAGTGCCGCCATCCGTGGGGCATCTACATCCAGGCCGACGAGGTGCTGCACGAGAATGGCGCGCACGAGCTGCAGCGCGTCATCCAGAAAGTGGACGGCGACCCGAACGTCGAGGCGCTGCTCTGCCGCTACCTCCACTTCTACGGCGACACCTTCACGCTCGCCACGCACCGCCGGTGGTACCGCCGGGAGATCCGCACGGTGCGGCTCGATCCGGCGCTCGACATCCGACCCTACCAAGGCGCGCAGGGATTTCGCGTCGGTCCCGACCACCGGAAGATCCGTGCGCGGCTCACCGATGCCGAGATGTTCCACTACGGCTGGGCCCGACCGCCGGAATACATCCAGAAGAAGCGCGAGTTCACCCGTGACCTCTTTCCCGGCAAGGAGAAGGAGCAGTTGCCCCTGCTGCCGTGGGAGCCGCTCATCAAGCCGTTCACGGGCAAGCACCCTGCCGTCGCCACCGCGTGGGCCGAGCAGCGCCGAGCACCGGCGGGTGAGCGTCGCGTGGACGATCCGAAGTACAGCTGGGACGCCTTCCGCTTCTACCTCAGCGACGTCATAGAGCGCGTGACGGGCGAGCGGGTCTTCGAGTTCCGCAACTACACGCTGGTGTGACGACCGCGCCCGCGTCGTCCGGCGGGCTCCGGATCGCGCTCCTGACGGGCGCCATCGGCTGGCGAGGGTCGAGCGCCATCTATGCGAGCGTGGCCACCGGCCTCGCGGCGCGTGGTCATGAAACGCTGGTCCTGGTGGACGATGCCTCACTCGCCGCGCGCATGGACGCCGAGGGCGCGCGCACGGTTCACGTGCCATCGCGCAATACCGGGCTCGCCGAGATGCGGCGCGTGCGTGAGGCGCTCGCGCCATTCAAGCCGCAGGTGCTGATGGCCGACCGCCCCCGGGACCTCCGCGTCGCCGCGGTGGCCACGCTGGGCTGGCCCACCCGACTGCTCTACCGCTACAACCTCGCGCACCGGCGCTATCCGGGCGATGCGATGAGCCGCTTCGCACTGTGGCGCGCGGCGGCAGTCGCCTATCCATCGCGCGCCATCGCACGCCTGGCACGCGAGCGCACGCCGCGGTTGCGGGGCTTCGCCGCGACACTGGTGCCGAATGGGGTGGACACCGCGCGCTTCCGTCCCGATCCGGAGGCGGGTCGAGCGTTCCGCCTTGCACGGGACATTGCCGCCGACGCATGGGTCGTCCTGTTGCCGGCCGCGCTGGTGCGAGGCAAGGGGCACGAGGCGGCGATCGCGGCGGTGTCGCGCGTGGCGGCCATCGCAGATCGCCCGGTGATCTTCGTGGCGGCGGGCGACGGCAAGCTCGCCGCGGACATCCGCGCACGAGCGGACGCGGCCGGCTTGGAAACCCGTTTCCCTGGCACCCTGACCGCGGATGAACTGCGCGCGGCCCTCGCCGCAGCCGACGTCGTCCTCCATCCCTCGGACATGGAGACGTTCGGCATGAGCGTCGCCGAGGCCATGGCGTGCGGCCGCCCGGTGGTCGCTACCCGGGTGGGTGGCGTCCCCGAGATCACCGGACAGAGCGGACGCGCCGGCCTCCTCGTGACGCTGGGGGACGTGAACGCCCTCTCGGATGCGCTCCTCCACCTGTTGGCCGACCCGGAGCGCCGCCTCGCGATGGGCGAGGCGGCCCGTCGTCGCATCGAGTCGCGATTTCCGCTCGCGGCCATGGTCGCTGCCTACGAGCGCCTGTTCCTGCGGCTGGCCGATCGGGCCTAGCCCCTTGGCTGGACCTGTGGCCGCGGGCGACATTTCCGGACCCTCCTCCCGGACACGCCGCTGACGAGCACTGCCACCGACCTGCCGGTCTACGCCTGCCACAAGACGCATGACCGCGCCGAGACGCTCTTCCGCGGCTGGCCGCGCGAGTCACGCGTGCTCGAGATGGCCGCCGGCAGCGGGGCGTTCGCGCTCCGGTTGCACCGCCTCGGCTTCAATGTCGAAGCGTGCGATCTTTTTCCCGAACAGTTCCGCGTGTCCGAAGTGCCGATCCGCTACGCCGATCTCTCGGGCACCCTGCCATACGACGACGGGCGGTTCGACATCATCTCGTGCCTCGAGGGCGTCGAGCATCTCGAGGACCAGTTCGCCTTCGTCCGCGAGTGCTGGCGCATCCTGGCGCCGGGTGGCCGGCTGTTGATCTCCACGCCGAACATCCTCGGCCTCGCCTCGCGCTGGCGATACTTCTGGACGGGCTTCTTTCCGCTCGCCACGCGCCCGGTGAACGAGTTCCACAAGGCACCGGTCCACGACCACATCCACCTGATCACCTATCACGAGCTGCGCTACATCCTGCGGACGACGGGTTTCGCCATCGAGCAGGTGACGACCGACCGCATCCGGAAGGGCGGGCTCGGCCTCGCATGGGCCCTGCCGGTGGTGCACCTCTGGACGCGCTCGGCGATGCGGAAGGAGAGCGACCAGCGCCAGGCAACCGCCAACGCCGAGATCGTGCGTCACATGCTGTCGCCCGACCTGCTCTTCGGTCGGACGCTGATGCTGGTGGCCCGCAAGCCCGCGTGAGCTCTCAGCATCGCGTTGCGCTCGTGATCGGGGCGAAGGGATGGCGCGGCTCCGGTACGTCGTTCGCGAAGATCGCTCAGGGGCTCACGGCGCGCGGCCACGTGGTGCAGGTGATCGTGGAGAACGAACGCCTCGCGCGTGCCTTCGCGGGGGAGGGCATCACCACCACCACCGTGGAGATGCCGGGCACGAGTCTGGCCGTGCTGCGGCGATTTCGCCGCGCCCTGTCGCCGGTACCGGACGTCGTGCTGGTCGACGGTCCGCGCGAGCTGCGTCTGGCCGCGCTCGCGACACTCGGCTGGCGGACGCGACTGGTGTTCCGCTACAACCTCCTCTTTCGTCGCATGCTCCGCGACGTCGTGAGCCGGCTCTTCTGGACGCGCATCCATGCCATCGTCTACCAGTGCGAGGCCATACGGCGCCGTGCGCTCGAGGAATCGCCGTGGCTCGGATCGCGGATGTCGGTGCGGATTCCCAACGGCTACGATGTCGATCACTTCCGCCCCGATCCGGCGGCACGCGCGACCGTTCGCGAGCGGCTCGGCATCCCGCCGGACCGGCTCCTGGTCGTGACGGGCGGCATGCCGACGAAGGGCAAGGGACACGACACCGCCGTGGCGGCCCTGGCCGCCGCGATGCGCACGGCGCCGCCGTTCAGCTGGATCGTGCTGGGTGACGGTGAACGGCTCGAAGCGACTCGCGCGCTCGCCACTGCGGCCGGACTCGATGCCCACTTCACCGGCATGCTGCGACCGCGTGCGGTCGTGGAGGTGCTCGCGGCCGCCGACGTGGTCCTGCATCCGGCCACGCATGAGATCTTCTCGAATGCGGTCGCCGAAGCGATGGCGAGCGGAGCGGCCGTGGTGGCGACCGATGCCGG
>JBJMOZ010000353.1:0-15212 GCA_045803465.1 Gemmatimonadales bacterium
CTCGACGCGCGCCGGCATCCCCGTTGGGAGGGTTCAGGAGGAGCAATGGATCATCAGGTACCACTCGACGAGCGCGCGCGCGCCGATACCGTCGCCGACGACGGTACGCACGAGGTGCTCGCCGATCTGGCCTACCAGCGCCTGCTGGTGGTGAATGTCGTGTTCGGCGGCATGCCGGGCGCGGCGGAAGGTGAATGGGTGCTCATCGACGCCGGCGTGGTGGGGTCGGCGAACGCGATCCGCAAGGCGGCCGCCCGGCGGTTCGGGGCGAACTCGCGGCCCGCGGCCATCGTCATGACGCATGGACACTTCGACCACGTCGGCGCGCTCGAGGAACTCGCGGAAGCGTGGGACGTGCCGGTGTATGCCCACGAGCTCGAGCTGCCATACCTCGACGGCAGTGCCGCGTACCCTCCACCCGACACCAAGGTGGGTGGCGGCATGATGTCGACGATGTCGGGCCTCTTTCCCCGGGGTCCGGTGAACGTGAGCCGCTGGTTGCGCTCGTTGCCGCCGGACGGCCGCGTGCCGGTCATGGGTGGCTGGCAGTGGATCCACACGCCGGGCCACACGCCGGGACACGTCTCCTTCTGGCGGCCGTCCGATCGCACGCTCATCGCCGGCGACGCGTTCATCACCACGCGCCAGGAATCGGCCTATGCGGTCGCGTTGCAGAAACCCGAGATGCACGGGCCGCCCATGTACTACACGCAGGACTGGACCGACGCGCGCCGCTCGGTGCAGCAGCTCGCGTCGCTGGAGCCGGAGTTCGCAATCACGGGGCATGGGCACGCCATGCGCGGCCAGGAGATGCGCGCGGCCCTGCACACCCTCGCCCGGGACTTCGAGCGCGTCGCCGTGCCGGAGCACGGCCGCTACGTGGACGATCCGGCCCGTCCCGAGACCGGCACCGCCTACGCCCCGCCCAAGGGAGAGACATCGAAGTAGATTTGCGGTTCCCCTTCCCAGGCAACCGCAATGGATGCGCTGACGACGACAGCGTTCACGATCGACGGCTACCAGGTGGTCGAGTCCCTCGGCGTGGTGCGTGGCATCAGCGTCCGGTCGCGCAACATCTTCGGCACCATCGGCGCGACCTTCCAGACCCTGATGGGCGGCAACATCACGCTGCTCACGTCGCTCTGCGAGAAGGCCCGCGGCGATGCCTTCGACATCATGCTGGCGCACGCCCAGCGCCGCGGCGCCAACGCGGTGATCGGCGTGCGCTACGACGCCACCGAGATCATGTCGGGTGTGAGCGAGGTGCTCTGTTACGGCACGGCGGTGGTGATCGAGCCCATCCCGCATCAGTTGCACGACGGCATGGCCTGACGGCCATGCGACATCTCCGCCTCGCGGCACTCGCCCTGACGCTGGCGGGCGCGTGCCGGCCCGCACCGACGTACGATGTCGTCATCCGTGGCGGCACGCTCTACGACGGGTCCGGCGCCGCACCCGTCACCGGCGACGTGGCGATCGCGGGCGACTCGATCGTGGCGGTCGGTCCCTCGCTGCCCGGCAAGGGCGCCCGCGAGGTGGACGCGACCGGGCTCGCCGTCGCGCCCGGCTTCATCAACATGCTGAGCTGGGCCAACGAGGCGCTGCTGCACGACGGCCGCAGCCAGGGCGACATCCGGCAGGGCGTCACGCTCGAGGTGTTCGGCGAAGGCTGGTCGATGGGCCCCCTCACCGACACCATGCGCAGGATCTCGCTCGCCGAGCAGGCCGACATCCGGTACGACATCACGTGGACCACGCTCGGCGGCTACCTCGACACGCTCGTGGCGAAAGGCATCTCGACGAATGTCGCGTCGTTCGTCGGCGCCACGACGCTGCGCATTCACGAGGTAGGCTGGGACGATCGCGCCGCCACGCCCGACGAGCTGGCCCGCATGCAGCAGCTCGTCCGTGATGCGATGGAGGAAGGCGCCCTCGGCGTGGGCTCGTCGCTCATCTACGCACCGGCGTTCTACGCGAGCACCGCCGAGCTGGTGGCACTCATGCAGGCGGCGGCACCCTACGGCGGCATGTACATCTCGCACATGCGCAGCGAAGGCAGCCGGCTGCTCGAGGCGGTGGACGAACTGATCGCGATCGCGCGCCAGTCGGGCGCACGTGCGGAGATCTACCACCTGAAGGCGGGTGGCCAGGCGAACTGGCCCAAGATGGCGCAGGTCCTGGCGAAGGTGGATTCGGCGCGCGCGACCGGCCTCGCCATCACCGCCAACATCTATCCCTATCCGGCGGGTGCCACCGGGCTCGACGCCGCGATGCCCCCATGGGTGCAGGCCGGCGGCTATGCCAAGTGGGCCGAGCGGTTGCGCGACCCGGCCATCCGGGCGCGGGTGAAGCGCGAGATGGGCACGCCCACCGACAAGTGGGAGAACATGTTTCTCGCCGTGGGCTCGCCGGACCGCATGCTGCTCGTGGGCTTCAAGGCCGAGTCGCTCAAGCAGTACACCGGGAAGTCGCTCGCCGAGGTGGCGCGGCTGCGTGGCACGTCGCCGGAAGAGACGGCGATGGACCTCGTCATCAGGGATGGCAGCCGGGTCGGCACGATCTACTTCATGATGGACGAGGCGAACATCCGCGCGGAAATCGCGAAGCCGTGGGTGAGCGTCGGCTCGGATGCGGAGTCGATGGCGCCCGAAGGGGATTTCCTGAAGTCGAACCCGCATCCGCGCGCCTACGGCACCTTCGCCCGCGTGCTGGGCAAGTACGTGCGCGAGGAGCGGGTGATCTCGCTCGAGGAGGCGGTGCGCCGGCTCACGTCGCGGCCGGCCACCAACCTGCGGATCGCGCGCCGCGGCGCGCTGCGGCCGGGCCACTTCGCCGACGTGGTGGTGTTCGACCCGGCGACGATCATCGATCACGCCACGTTCGAGGCGCCGCACCAGTACGCCACCGGCGTGCGCGACGTGTTCGTCAATGGCGTGCAGGTACTGTCCGGCGGCGAGCATACCGGCGCGACACCGGGACGCGTGGTGCGCGGGCCGGGTTGGAAGCCGCACCCTCAGACCCGGAGCGCACCGTGACCGCTCGCCGTTCGCTGCTGTCGTTGCTCGGGTGCGCGGCACTCGCCGGGTCCGCCGCGGCCCAGAAGCCCAGCGACTGGACCCGCGCCGACACGCTGCGTGGTTCGCACACCGCGCCGGAGCGCACCTGGTGGGACGTCACCTTCTACGATCTGCACGTGCGCGTCACGCCGCGGGACTCGAGCATCCGCGGCTCGAACCGCATCTCGTACCGCGTGCTCGAGCCCGGCACCGTGCTGCAGGTGGACCTGAAGACGCCGCTCGAGGTCGACAGCATGGTGCAGGACAAGCGCGCCGTGCCGTTCCGTCGCGACGGCGATGCCTTCTTCGTCACGCTGCCCAAGGCGCCGAAGGCGGGTGAGGTGAAGACGCTCGCCGTGTTCTACCACGGCCAGCCGCAGCCCGCCAAGCGCCCGCCATGGGACGGCGGCTTCAGCTGGGGCACCGACAGCCTTGGCCGGCCGTGGGTGGTCACCACCGATCAGGGCATCGGGGCCAGCATCTGGTGGCCCAACAAGGACACCCAGGCCGACGAGCCCGACAGCCAGCGCGTGGCCATCAACGTCCCCAGGCCGATGGTGAACGTGTCCAACGGCCGGCTGCGCAGCACGAAGAAGTTGAAGGACGGCACCACCACGTACGAGTGGTTCGTCACCAATCCGATCAACAACTACGCGATCGCCGTCGCTGCCGGCAGCTACGCGCACTGGTCGGAGACCTATGACGGTGAGGCGGGCAAGCTCACGCTCGACTTCTGGCCGCTCGACTACCACCTCGACGCGGCGAAGCGGCAGTGGGTCCAGGCCCGGACGACGCTCAAGTGCTTCGAGCATTGGTTCGGGCCATACCCGTGGTACGAGGATGGCTACAAGCTCATCGAAGTCTCGAACAACGGCATGGAGCACCAGAGTGCGGTGTCCTACGGCAACGGCTTCGCCAACGGCTATCGCGGCCGCGACGCCTCGAAGACCGGGCTCGGCCTCGAGTGGGACTTCATCATCGTGCATGAGAGCGCCCACGAGTGGTGGGGCAACAACATCACCTCGCAGGACCTCGCCGACATGTGGGTGCACGAGAGCTTCGCCAACTACGCGGAGGGCCTCTATACCGAGTGCCTCTTCGGCAAGGAAGCGGGAGCGCGCTACGTGGTGGGCAACCGCAGCTGGATCCGCAACGACCGGCCCATCGTGCCCGCCGCATACGGCGTGAACGCCGAGGGTTCGGGCGACATGTATCCGAAGGGCGGGCAGATGCTGCACACCATCCGCCAGCTCGTGAATGATGACGCGAAGTGGCGTGAGATCCTGCGCGGCCTCAACACCGCCTTTCGCCACCGCATCGTCACCGGCGCAGAGGTGCAGGACTACATCGGCGCCCACGCCGGCATCGATCTCAGGAAGGTGTTCCAGCAGTACCTCACCACCACGCAGGTCCCGACGCTCGAGTATCGCCTCGCCGGCGACTCGCTCGCGTATCGCTGGGCGGACGTGGTGCCCGGGTTCGACATGCCGATCGACGTCGCCAGCGGCGACGGGCCCTGGGTGCGCCTTCACCCCACGGAAATGTGGCAGGCGACGACGCTTCCCGGCGTCACGCCTGCCACATTCAAGGTAAATCCCGACTTCTACGTGGCCACGCGCCCGGTCACGGAGTAGCGGCGCTTCAGCTCACCGTACGGCGCCGGTCGGCGCCCGATCGCTCGCGCCACATGCTGGGATCGCGCGGCATGCTCAGGTCGGCGCCGCCGTCGCCCATGGCGCTGGCGGCACGCCGGAGCTTCGGCGCATTCTCCGACGTTGCGCGACCCGCGCTGTCCAGCATCTGCGCCGCGCGATCCCGGCCGCCAAGCCCGAAGGCCAGTCCCGCTGCCAGGGCGAGCGCCCCCACCGTGCCGATCAAGAGCGTGTTCACCACCACCGTCGCGATGCCGAGCTGGTTGACGGCCACCACCACGGCGAAGGCCCAGACCGTGACTCGCGCCACCGTGGCGAGCGTGTCGGGGTTCCGGAAGCCGGCTTCCGACGTGGCGCCGCGCACCAGGTTGCCGAGTGCGTTGGCCAGCAGGCCGCCGATCACGAGGGCCACGAGCGCCACGACCAGGTTGGGCAGCCAGAGCAGCAATTGCTGCAGCACGCCCGATACCGCGGCGATGCCAAGCGCGTCGAACGCGACCACCAGCACGATCAGGCGGACGAACCACGTCGCCACGCTCGCGATGACGCCGGACGCATCGTTGCGGACGCCCATCTCCTGCACGAAGTGCGTGAGGCCCGAGCGGTTGGCGAGCTCGTTGAACTTCACCGTCCGAAGTAGGGCCGCCACGCCCTTGCCGAGCAACCCGGCGATGAACCAGCCCACTCCCAGGATGATCGCGAACCCGATGACCCGCGGGATCGCAGTCAGGAACATGCTGAGGGCATTGGTCATGGAGGTCATGAAGGCCTCGCCCCAGTCGCGGGCGGGGGCGAGCGCACCTTGAGCTAGCATGTATCACCTCACATCATGGACGTCGGTGGTCGAATGGTGGACATCGCTTCAGCTTGCTACCCCTGCTGCCGGTCTTGGTCCGACCGCCGGATCGGCCGATGCGGGAGATATCGCGCACCATGATATGGACGCTTGGGAGGACACGATGCTGCAGGACCTGCTGGCCGCCTACGATTCCGAGCGCCTGAAGACCTTGGCCGTGTGGTCCGCGTTCGGGGACGACGACCTGAGCTTCCGGCCGGCGCGCCTCGCCCGTACGCCGCACGAGCACATGGTGCACCAGTGCGTCTCCGAGGACACGTGGATGCGCACCATGCTCGATGTCTCCGTCGCCGGTCCCGTCCTCCCTCCGGTCGAGACGCGGCTCGGCTTCCTTGAACGCTATGCGGCCGCGTCCGCCGAGCGGCTGCAAGCGCTGCGGACCAGGCCCACCATCTGGTGGGACGCAACGACCACCTTCTTCGATGTCGAACGCACCAGGGCTTGGGTGATGATCCGCCGTCTAGTGCACTCGGCGCACCACCGCGCCCAGCTCACCGTCTACCTCCGCCTGCTCGATCGACCACTCTATTCCACCTACGGACCGACGGCCGATACCGGCGGCCTCTTCCTCCAGCACGCACCGACGATCTATCGATACGATTCCATCGAAGGCCTGCTCGATGCAGAGCGCGGTGGCGGCGAGTGGCCGCCATTGCCGGGGCCCGGCGACGTGCCACCCACGGAGCGGCCGTGACGGAGACGGGCCATCCCTCGGTTGGGGGTACCGTGTATCAGGATCACTGGTGGGTGGCTACACGGGAACGGAGGGCCGGAATTGCTGAAGAACGTACTGGCCGTACTGGTCGGTTACCTCATCTACGCCATCCCGACCGTGATGATCTACTCGATCACGGGCCAGTCGTATTCCCTGCAGCCCTCCGATCGCTTCCTGCTTGGCAACACGTTGCAGGGCATCGTCTTCGCGTTTCTTGGAGGCTACGTGGCCGCGTGGATCGCGCCGCAGCGGGACCGGCTCCACGCGGGCGTGGTGGCATTGATCATCGCTACGGCGGCCCTGTTGCAAGCCTACGGCCGACCCTCGTCCGGCGCGAGCGGGGGACCGCTGGCATTGCTCTTCTTCATCGCGCCGAGCGCCTGGCTCGGGGGCGTGCTGCGATCGTTCCAGGACGAGGGGCGGCCCTGAGCCCGCACGAGCCGGGAGCGCCGCCCTGCTCTTCCTGATCGCACTCTTTCTCGTCGGCGTGCTCTCCGGGGGCACGGCAGCCGTGGTGGGCTTCGGCATCGGGAGCCTGCTCACGCCGCTCGTCGCGGCTCGCTACGATGCGCAGACGGCGGTGGGCATCGTCGCCCTGCCGCACCTGCTCGCGACGGCCGTGCGCTTCGTGCAGCATCGCACGGCGATCGACCGCGACGTGCTGCTGCGTTTCGGCGTGCCGAGCGCCATTGGCGGACTGGCGGGCGCGATGCTGCAGGGGCGCTTTTCGAGTCCCGCACTGCTCGCGGTGCTCGGCGGGCTGCTGCTCGCCACCGGCATCGCGAACCTGACGGGCGGTTTCGGCGGCTGGCGGCCGGACAGCCATGCCACGCCGGCGCTCGGCATGCTGTCGGGATTCTTCGGGGGGCTGGCCGGCAATCAGGGCGGGCTGCGTACGGCAGGGCTGTCGGCATTCACGCTGCCGCCCCGCGCCTTTCTCGCCACGAGCACCGCGGTCGCGCTGCTGGTGGACCTGGCGCGGACACCGATCTATCTCACGCGCGCAGGCGGCACCCTGTTCCAGCTCGCCGGGCCGATCACGGTGGCCGCCATTGGCTGCCTCGTCGGCACCGTGCTCGGTGAGCGCATCCTGATCGGGACGACGCCGGAGCGGTATCGCCGAGTGGTGGGCGCCGCCGTGGCGCTGGTGGGACTCTGGCTGCTGGCACCGTGGAGCCGCTGAGGGGGAGGAGGGGGAGGTGCCGTACTTCAAGGACTGGGAGAGCCTGATGCACACCATCATCGTCACGATCATCGCCTATGCGGCGGTCGTGGTGGTGCTGCGGTTCTTCGGCAAGCGCGTACTCTCGAAATTCAACGCCTTCGACCTCGTGGTCACGGTGGCCTTGGGCTCCACCCTGGCCACCGTCGCGACTTCCCCCACGGTCCCGCTCGCCGACGGGATGGCGGCCCTCGTCCTGCTGGTGGTGCTCCGGATGGCGATCGCGTGGATGGTCACGCGCGTGGAGCGCTTCGGCCGACTGGTCAAGGCGCAGCCCACGCTGCTGCTGCACCGGGGACGCATTCTCGACGAGGCGCTCCAGCGCGAGCGGATCGCGCGCGACGAGGTGCTGGCGGCCGTGCGCTCGAGCGGCATTCTCGACCTCGCCAGGGTCCGGGCCGTCGTGCTGGAGACCAGCGGAGACATGAGCGTCATCGAGGAGACGGAGGGACCCATCCGGCACTTGACGCTCGAGGGCGTGAGAGGTGCCGGCGAATGATGCCACGCGGGCTGCGCCGGACATGGACCGCCTTGTTGCGACGCATCCAGCGCGACCCCGGCACCGAGGACGTGGTCATCCTGGGGCTCGCCGTGCTCACCGGTCTGCTCGGTGCGCTGGCCGCCGCCGCCTTCTACCAGCTCGTGGCCCTGGGCCACACGCTCTTCGTGCGGCTCCCGCTGCGGCTCCTGCCCGCCGGCTTCGACTGGCTCTACCGGCCCCTGCTCACCGGCGCCGCCTTCGCCCTGGCCGCCTGGTTCATGCGGCGACTGGGGTCGGGCTACGAGGGCATGAACATCCCCGACGTCGCGATGGCGGTCGCCTCCCGCTCGGGAAGGCTGCCGCTGCGCCCGGCCGCGGCGAAGACCCTGGCGAGCAGCGCCACCATCGCCGGCGGCGGCTCGGCGGGCAGCGAGGGACCCATCGCCGTCCTGGGCGCCGTGCTCGGCTCGCAACTCGCGCAGCGGCTGCGGCTTCGCACGGCGCGCACCCGGGTGCTCGTGGGCGCCGGTGCCGCGGCCGGCATCGCGGCCGCCTTCAACACGCCCCTCGCCGGCGCCTTCTTCGCCCTCGAGGAGATCCTCAGCTCGTTCTCCTCGGTGGCCTTCGCCCCGGTGGTGGTGAGCAGCATCACTGCGTCCCTCGTCTCGCAGGCGCTGCTGGGCACCCACCCCGCGTTCACCGAACCGCTCGACATCGGCTACCGGTTCTACCGGGAGATACTGCTCTTCTTTCCCCTGCTCGGGCTGGCGGCCGGGGTACTCTCGGCCGGCTTCGTCGGACTGGAGGACCGGCTCGCGCGGAGCGCGTGGCGGCGGCGCGTGCCCCACGCCATCACGCCCTGGCTGGGTGGCGCGCTGGTGGGCGTCATGGTGGCGAGCTCGGGCGGGTTGCTCGCGAGCCGCGGGCACATCGACGTGCACCTTGGCAGCCTCGCCGCGCTCTCCTGGCACGTGGCGATCCTGCTGGCGGTGGGCAAGGTCGTGGTGACGGCCGTGACACTCAACTCGGGCGGATCGGGCGGCGTCTTCGCGCCGTCACTCTTCGCGGGTGCGCTGCTCGGGACGGGTGTCGCGGGGCTGCTGCGACTGTCCTTTCCCACGCTGCCCATCGAGGTGAGCACCTATACCGTGGTCGGCATGGGCGCCGTGCTCGCGGCGGCGACCGGAGCGCCGATCACGGGCACCCTGTTCGTCTTCGAGCTGACGCGGGACTATCGGCTCATGCTGCCCCTGCTCCTGACCGTCGTCGTCGCGCTCGCCGTGCGGCGGCGGCTCGTGCAGGACACGCTCTACACCAGCTGGTTGCGGCGCACGACCCGCCCCCAGCCGCTGCCGCCGGAGACCGCGCTCCCCGCGGCCTGACATCCACGGAGGTCTTGATGGCACTCACCGGCCCCGCAATCCGTGCAGCGCTCGAACGCGCCGGCGACGAACATTGGCGTGCGCTCGTCGAGCATCACGAAGGGGCCTACCCGCGCCCCTGCCCCACCCCCGGCGCCATCGCCCACTACGAGGCCGAACGCTTGAATGCGCTCGGCTACGGCGAAGGCTGGGATCTCGTCGAGTCGCACGCGAAGCGCGTGGGCGACAAGGTGGAACTCGTGCATGGCCTGCGGCAGCGGCCGAGCGACGAGCTCACCTGGACCGCGCCATTCGCCAACTACGAGCCTGCCGCCGGATGAGGTGGCTCGCCGTGACGTGCCTCGTGCTTGCGCTGTCTCGCGTGCCCGCGCTTCGCGCGCAACAGGTGGCCGACCCATCCCTGCGGGCCGAGCTGCTCGAGCGCAGGCGCCACGACCAGGCCATTCGCGACAGCTTCGCCGCCGAGTTGCGCGCGACCGGCGGCATCTCGCCCACCACGGGACAGCGCATGCTCGCGACCGACTCCGCCAACACCGGATGGCTGAAGGGCATCGTCTCGGCGGGTGGCTGGCCGACACGCGCCGCGGTGGGTGACGATGGCCTCGAGGCCGCGTTCCTCCTGGTGCAGCACGCGGACCACGACCCGGCCTTCCAGGCCCGCATGCTGCCGCTGCTCGATCGGGCGCACGCCGTCGGTGAGGTCGACGGCGGCCCGGTGGCGCTGCTCACCGATCGTGTCGCCAAGGCGCAGGGACGCCCGCAGCGCTATGGCAGCCAGGCCACCATCCGCGATGGACGGGTCTTCATCGATCCCATCGAGGACTCGGCCCATGTGGACGAGCGGCGCGCACGCATGGGCCTGATGCCGCTCGCCGACTACGTGCGCATCCTCGATTCGGTGTACGCGAAGTCAGGGCCATGATCGCGGTCGTGCACCAGTCGGCCCGCGGCCCAGGTCGCCCGCACCGCGCGATCGTCCGCCAGCATCAGCTGCACGAACAGCAGTTCCTCGAGGCTCTCGCACAACGCCCCGCGCCAGGCGAGGAATGGGGTCGAGGCGAGGTCGAGCACGACGAGGTCGGCCTCGAGGCCGGGCTCCACGCTCCCGATCCGGTCGTCGAGGTGCAGCGCGGCCGCCGCGCCGCGGGTCGCGAGATAGAGCGCCTCGACGGCGCGGAGCGTGCCGCCGCGGAGCCGTGCCACCTTGTACGCCTCGCCCAGCGTCCGCAGCATCGAGAACGACGTGCCGGCCCCGAGGTCGGTGGCGACACCGACGTGCGTGCGCTGCGTCGACACGGTGCCGCGCGCGAGGTCGAACAGCCCGCTGCCGAGGAAGAGGTTCGAGGTCGGACAGTGCGCCAGCGCCGCACCCGCCTCCCGTAGCCGCTTCTGCTCGGCATCGGTGAGCCAGATGCCGTGGCCGAAGATGGCGCGCGGCCCCAGCAGTCCGTGGTGATCGTAGATGTCCAGGATGCCGCGCCGCTCGGGGAAGAGCGACGTCACCAGTGCCACCTCGTCCCGGGTCTCTGCGAGGTGCGTCTGCAGGTAGGTGCCGGGATGCTCGCGCCACAGCGCGCCGGCGAGCTCCAGTTGTGCGGGCGTGCTCGAACCGGCCCAGCGTGGGGTCACGGCGTAGAGTGCGCGTCCTTGCCCGTGCCACGCGGCGATGAGCGCCTTCGACTCGTCGTAGCCGCGCTGGGCCGTGTCGCGGAGATCGGCAGGCGCCTGACGGTCCATCAGGACCTTGCCCGCGATCATCCGCAGGCCCAACCGCTCGGCCTCCTCGAAGAACACCGTCGCCGAGTGGGGATGCACGGTGCAGTACGCGGCAGCGGTGGTGGTGCCGTGACGCAGGCACTCGCGCAGGAACACCTGCGCCGTCTCCCGCGCCGCGTCGACGGCGGCGAGCTGCTGTTCGGCGCGGAAGGCGTGCTTCGAGAGCCAGCCCAGCAGTGGATCGCCGCCGGCGCCCATGATGCGGATCTGCGGATAATGCGTGTGGCAGTCGATGAAACCGGGCAGGATCAGCGCGTCGCGGCCGTAGGAGGTCACCGGCGTATCGGCCGGCAGTGCCGCGAGCACCTCGCTGGCCGGCCCCGCATGGGTGATGTGGCCACTGGCCATTGCCACCACGGCGTCCGGCTCGTGCCGGTATGCCGGGCCGTCACCATCCGCGAAGGGATCGCGCGTGAAGCTGAGCATCGCCCCGCGAACTGCGGTGACGCCGCCCGCTGCGTACGGTTCGGTCATGACCTACCTTTCGCCGGAATCCCGGGCATCCTCCATCGATCTTAACGCGGACTTCGGCATGACTGCTCCGAGGCGTCCGTGCGCATGAGCCTTCTCCTGCGCACCCTGGTGCTGGTGTCCCTGCTCGGCCCCGCGTCGCTCGCGGCCCAGGATACCAGCTTCGCCGGTGTCCGCTTCGAGCGCCGTGAGGCGATGATCCCGATGCGCGACGGCGTGCGGCTCTTCACCGTCGTGCTCGTGCCGCGCACTTCGGCGGCCGCGCTGCCCGTCCTCATGTCGCGGACGCCGTACGGCACCGGTGGCTGGGGTGGGACCACGAAGATCGACGTCGCCTTCAAGGAGCTGATCGAGGACGGCTACGTCTTCGTCTTCCAGGACATCCGGGGCCAGCACCAGTCGGAGGGCGTGTTCATCATGAACCGCCCACCGCGCGACCGTCGGGACCCGCAGGCCGTCGACGAGGCCACCGACACCTGGGACACCATCGAGTGGCTGCTGAAGAACGTCCCCGGCACCAACGGCCGCGTCGGCATGCTCGGCATCTCGTATCCGGGTTTCCTCGTCAACGCCGCCATGGTCGATCCGCACCCGGCGCTTCGCGCCATGAGCCCGCAGGCGCCGATGGTCGATACCTGGATGGGTGACGACTTCTTCCATCAGGGCGCCTTCCGCGCGTCGTACGCCATCGAGTGGATCCACGGACGCGAGTCGAAGCAGTCGGGTACCGGCCCGCTGAACATCTCGCGCTGGGACACCTACGACTGGTATCTCGGCTTCCCCAGTCTCGACTCCCTGGCACGAGCCACCGGCGCCGAGAAGTGGCCCACGTGGCAGCGCTTCGTGGCGCATCCGGCGTACGACAGCATCTGGCAGGACCGCGCCGTGCAGCGCTACCTGCGCCATACGGCCGTGCCGACGCTCACCGTCGGCGGGTGGTGGGACCAGGAGGACGGCTTCGGCCCGCTCGCCTCGTACAAGACGCTCGAGCTCACCGACACGGCGCACCGCAGCTCGCTCGTCGTGGGTCCCTGGTTCCACGGCCAGTGGTACGACGAAGGCGGCGATTCCCTCGCCTCCCTCCGCTTCGGCCGCCGCACCGGCGACGATTTTCGCGCCCTGCAGGCGAAGTGGTTCGCGCACTGGCTCAAGGACCAGGGCGACGGCCGCTTCCCCGAAGCCACCGTCTTCGACGCGGGCACCAACACCTGGCGCACGTTCGACGAGTGGCCCGCGAAGCGCGCCGGCAAACGGAAGCTCTACCTGCAGCCGGGCGGACGGCTCGCCTTCGACCCGCCGCCCACCGCGGGCGGAAGCGACTCGTGGGTGTCCGATCCGGCGCACCCGGTGCCGTACCGCCCGCGTCCCATCCCGTCCTACGTGGAATGGGAATCATGGCTCGTGCGCGACCAGCGCTTCGTCGACGACCGTCCCGACGTGCGCTCGTGGGAAACGAGCCCGCTCGACGCCGACGTCACCATCGCCGGCGACATCGTGGCGACGCTGTTCGCCTCCACCACCGGCAGCGATGCCGACTGGGTGGTGAAGCTCATCGACGTCTATCCCGACAGCGGCGTCGATCGCGCCGCGATGCGCGGCTACGAGCTCATGGTGCAGGGCGAGATCATGCGCGGCCGCTACCGCGAGGGGTTCGACCGGCCGAAGGCGATCAGGCCCAACGCCGTGCTGCCCTATACCGTGGATCTGCACCAGCAGGCGTACACGTTCCGGAAGGGACACCGCATCATGGTGCAGGTCCAGAGCACGTGGTTCCCCCTCTACGATCGCAATCCCCAGACGTTCGTGCCGAACATCTTCCGGGCGCGAGTGTCGGACTACAAGGCGCAGACGCACGCCGTGCATCATGCCGCCCGCTACCCATCGCACGTCGAGGTGCAGGTGCTCGAAACGCCATGATGCCGATGCCGAGGCCCACGTGCGCGGACTGACGCTTGCCGCCGTCCTGTCGCTGGCGACCGGCTCGCTGGCCGCGCAGAAGCCCACGCCCGCGGCGGCACCGAGCGCCACGTCCGAAGCCGCCATCCGTGCGCTCCTCGTGCAGTACGATAGCGCGTGGCGCCAGAAGGACGCGGCCGCCATGGGCGAGCTCCTCGCGCCCACCTATCTCTTCTTCACCTCCAAGGGCGAGGTCGGGACCCGCAGCCAGAATCTCGCCGACCTGAAGACGACCGGGTTCGTCATGGGCCGCCTGAAGCGCAGCGAGGTCGCCGTGCGCTTCACCGGCGCCACGCTCGCCGTGGTGAGCAGTCGCTGGGAGACCGAGGGTCTCTACGACGGGACCGCATTCAAGCAGAACCAGCGATGCGGCCTCGTCTGGACGAAATCAGGCAGCGCGTGGCAGATCGTCTCCGAACATTGCATCGACATCCCGGTGCGGCGTACGCGGCGCGAGATCATGGATAGTCTCACGGCCGACAGCGTCGCCGCGGATAGCGTCGCGAGGGCGGCGCGGTAGCCGCAGGCACCCGGCACCTGACGGTGGAGTACCACCTGCATCGGGATCATGGAGGCGGCAGGGGTGCAGGGCTGGGTCGAACTGGTGGGACCGGAGCGCGCCGTCGAGCTCTTCGGCATCCGGCTCGTGGGGCTGAACGCCATCACCGGCCGGAAGGTCCTGCTCAGTGTCGTCGCCATCGCGGTGCTGATGCTGCTCGCGCGCGGGCTGCGGGCGCTGATCCGGCGGCTGCTCCAGGGGGATCGGTTCGTGGCCGCCCGCTTCTGGTGGCGGCAGGCCATCGGTATCGCCACCAGCGTCTTCACGATCCTGATCCTGCTTTCCATCTGGCTGGACGACCCGGCACGGCTGACGACGGCCGTTGGCCTCGTCACGGCCGGCGTCGCCGTGGCGCTGCAGCGTGTCATCATCTCGTTCGCCGCCTATTTCATCATCCTGCGTGGCCGCGTCTTCACCGTCGGCGACCGCATCGTCATGGGTGGCGTGCGTGGCGACGTGGTCAGCATCCGTTTCATCCGCACCACGATCATGGAGATGGGCGAGCCGCCGCCGGTGCAGCCCGACAAGCCTTCCATCTGGGTGGAGGCGCGGCAGTACACCGGACGGCTGGTCACGGTCACCAACGACAAGATCTTCGACGAGCCGGTGTACAACTACACGCGCGACTTCCCGTTCATCTGGGAGGAGATGCGCCTGCCGGTCCCCTACACCGCCGATCGCGCGCGCGCCGAGCGCATCCTGCTCGACGCCGTCGATCGGCACACCACGAAGCTGCAGGAGCTCGGCGCCGAGGCGCTCGCGGAGCTGCAGCGCCGCTACTTCGTCGAGGCGGCCGATCTCGAGCCTCGGGTGTATTGGCAACTGACCGACAACTGGCTCCAGATGACGGTCCGCTTCGTGGCGCGGGAACGCGGCGTGCGCAGCCTGAAGGACCGAATCACGCGCGACGTGCTCGCGGCACTCGAGCAGGCAGGCATCCAGGTGGCCTCGACCACCTTCGAGATCACCGGCCTGCCGCCCCTTCGCATCGACACCGACGGCCGCGACATCGCGGCCATCACTCAGGCAGGAGGAACATCATCATGAGGGAGAACGTTGGCGGCTGGGACCGCCGCATCCGCAGTG
>JBJMOZ010000390.1:0-2507 GCA_045803465.1 Gemmatimonadales bacterium
GCCCCCGATCCACGTCACCTCCGAAATATCCCCGCTCGAGGCGGTGCTGGTCCACACGCCCGGCAGCGAGCTCGAGGCGGTGACGCCCTACACCCGGGCGCAGTTCCTGTACGACGACATCGTCCGCGTGGACGCGGCGCAGCGCGAGCACCGTCAGTTCGTCAACGTGCTGCGGCGGTTCGCGCGCGTGCACCAGATCCGCGACCTGCTCGTCCAGGTCCTGGGCCAGCCCGAGGCACGCGACTTCCTGATCACGAAGGCGCTCGACGTGGTGCCCTCCGACGCGCTCGCACGACAGTTGGAGGAGCTGAGCGCGCAGGAGGTGGTGCGGCTGCTGATCGAGGGCGGCGCGGAGGAGACCGGGCCCATCGCGCGGGCGCTGAACGAGACGGGCTTCGCGCTGCCGCCGCTGCCCAACCTCTTCTTCCCGCGGGACATCGGGCTCGTCATCGGCACGCGGGCGGTGGTGGGCTCGATGCGCTACGACGTGCGCTGGACGGAGGAACTGCTCGTGAAGGCCCTCTTCCGCTACCATCCGGAACTCTGCAACGAGGGCATCGCCTACGACGGCTCCGAGGAACGCCGCAGCACCTACACGCTCGAGGGCGGGGACGTGCATGTGCTCCGGCCCGACCTGCTGCTGGTCGGGTTCAGCGAGCGTACCTCGCCGGCATCGCTCGACCTGCTGTGCGAGACGGTGTTCACCGAGGGCCAGGTCACCGACGTGCTGATCGTCGTGATGCCGCGCACCCAGACGGCCATCCATCTCGACATGCTGTTCACGCAACTCGACCGCGAGCTGTGCTGCATCTATCCGCCGTACTTCATCGGCCCCGAGCGGCTCCCCGTGCTGCATCGCCGCAAGGGCAGTGACGCCGTGCACGAGGCCACGGACCTGTTCTCGGCGCTTCGCTCGGTGGGCTATCCGCTCGAGCCGGTGTTCTGCGGCGGCACCAATCGCACGCTGCAGGACCGCGAGCAGTGGAGCTCGGGCTGCAATCTCCTCGCCGTGCGGCCAGGTACGGTGCTCGCCTACGCGCGCAACGAGGCGACGCTGGGCGAGATGGCGCGGGCGGGGTTCCGCATCGTGCCGTCGGTGAACTTTCTCGCCTTCGATGACTGGGCCGAGGCGAAGCACCGTACCGTCATCACCATCGACGGCACCGAGTTGGCGCGCGGCGGCGGGGGGCCGCGCTGCATGACGCTGCCGATCCGGCGGGCACCGCTGTGAGCGGGCTGGCGGCGCATCCGGTGTCGGCGCTGGCCGAGCGCGTGCTGCCCCGGCTCCGCGTGGCGCCAGCTTCGTCGGCGGAGCTCTGCCACGAGGTGCTGGGACTGCCCGGCGCGCCGACGGTGCTGGCCGAGCGGGTGGCGGTGGCGCTGCTGGGAGCCGATCCGCGCGTGCGACAGTTGCCCGATGGCCGCTGGGCGCTGGCGAGCGTGGCGCAGGGCTCGCCGCTGCTGGAGGAGTGCGCGTTCGCGGTGGTGGACGTCGAGACGACGGGCATGCGCGCGGCCGGCGACGATCGCGTCACGGAGGTCGCCGTGGTGCTGCTGCACGGCGGCCGGCGCGAGCTGCTGCTCGACACGCTGGTGAATCCCGGCCGCGCCATCCCGCCGGCCATCAGTGGCATCACCGGCATCACCGACGCGATGGTCCGCGGTGCGCCCTCGTTCCAGGACATCGCCGACCAGCTCCTCGGCGTGCTCGCGGGCCGGATCTTCGTGGCGCACAACGCGCGCTTCGACTGGAGCTTCCTCGACGCGTCGCTGCAGCGCGCCCGCGGCCTAGGGCTCGGCGGCCCCAACCTCTGCACGGTGCGCCTGGCGCGCCGGCTGCTGCCGGGCGTCGGCTCGTGCGGGCTCGACAACCTCACGCACGTGCTCGCGCTGGAGAACAGCGCGCGACATCGCGCCGCGGGCGACGCGGATGTCACCGCGCGACTGCTCGAGCGACTGCTGGTGACGGCGCGCGGCGAGGGCGCCCGCACGCTCGACGATCTCGAGCGCATCCAGCGCCGCAAGAAGGGCGCGCCACCGGACCCCGGCGGGTCCGCGTGCTGAGCGCGGTCGGCCCTTGGCACCGCGACTAGCTTGCTTCGCATGACCTTCGTCCACGGAACCCCATGCCGCTAGCGCTGCCGTTCACCGTCGGCCGCTTCCGCTGCCACACCCTCGAGGCCGGCCTGCAGCGCCTCGACGGCGGGGCGATGTTCGGCGTGGTGCCGAAGCCGCTGTGGGAGCGTGCCATCCAGCCCGACGAGCGGAACCGCATCCCGCTCGCCATGCGCTGCATGCTCGTCGAGCATCCCGATGGCCTTGTGCTCATCGACACGGGCGCCGGCGACAAGGACGAGGCCAAGTTCCGCGACATCTACGGCATGGAGAACGCGGGGCAGCACGGCGCCACGCAGCTCGAGGATGCGATCCTCGAGGCCGGCCACAAGCCGGAGGACGTGCGCTGGGTCATCAACACCCACCTGCATTTCGATCACGCGGGCGGCAAC
>JBJMOZ010000069.1:0-2523 GCA_045803465.1 Gemmatimonadales bacterium
CTCCCATGCCCACGCCCATCACGCTGGACGACGTCCGCTCGGCACGCGACCGCCTCGCGCCCTACCTCGCGCCGACGCCGCTGCTGGGGCATCCGCCGCTGGACGCCGCCCTGCCCGGGCTCGCGCTGTTCGTGAAGCACGAGAACGTGCAGCCCACGGGCTCGTTCAAGGTCCGCAACGGCCTGGCGACGCTCACCGCGCTCGACGCGCCGCGGCGCGTCGCCGGGGTCGTGGGCGCGACGACCGGGAATCACGGCCTTGGCCTCGCCTACGCCGGGCGGCAGCTGGGGGTACCGGTGACCATCTGCGTGCCGCGCGGGAACAACCCGGAGAAGAATGCCGCGCTGCGCGCCTGGGGCGCGCGGGTGGTGGAGGAGGGGGCGGACTACGACGAGGCGGTGGCGGTCGCGCAGCGCCTGGTGGACGCGGAGGGATACACCCTTGCCCATTCGACGAACAATCCACAGGTGCTCGCCGGCGCGGGCACGATGTCGCTCGAGATCGTGGAACAGGGCCCGCCGCTGGATGCGCTGATCATCGCCATCGGTGGTGGATCGCAGGCGGTGGGGGCCATCACGGTGGCTCGTGCCCTGCGGCCGGCACTGCGCGTGATCGGGGTGCAGGCCGCGGGCGCCTCTGCCGCCCACGACGGCTGGCACGCGAGGGCGCCGCGCCGCACCGACCGCGCGGCCACTTTCGCGGAGGGCGTCGCGACTCGCTCGACCTACGAGCTGACCTTCCCGGCGCTGCTGGACGGGCTGGCGCAGTTCATCACGGTGACGGACGCCGAGATCGCGGACGCCGTGCGCCTGATCCTGTCGACGACGCACCATCTGGTGGAGGGCGCGGGGGCGATGGGCGTCGCCGCCGCGCGCAAGCTGGCGTCCGAGCTTCAGGGTCAGCGGGTGGGCGTGATCTTCTGCGGCGGGAACATGGATTCCGCCGTGCTGCGCCGGATCCTCAACGGAGAGATGTAAGCGGCCTCTGTCATCCCGCAGGCGCGCAGCGCCTGTCGGGATCCACTTTCTTCACAATAGATCCCGACACTCGCTCGCTATGCTCGCGCCTGCGGGATGACAGTCAGCTGACTTTTCGCGTCTTCCGCTTCAGGAAGTCCATCAGGATGAACTGGCCGAGCGTCATCGTGGTGGTGAAGTAGGCCTTGCCGCGGCTGATCTCGCACATGCGCTTCACGAACTCCACCAGGGCGCGGTCCCGGGCGAGCATGAAGGTGTTGATCATGATCCCCGACCGGCGGCAGGAGGCGACCTCCTGTAGCGTCTTCTCGATCACCGTCACGTCGAGCCCGAACGAGTTCTTGTAGATCTTCCCGTCCGGCATCGTCAGCGCGCTCGGCTTGCCGTCGGTGATCATGATGATCTGGCGCATGTCCTTCTTCTGCGCGAGCAGCAGTCGCCGGGCGAGCTTGAGCCCTTCCGCGGTGTTCGTGTGGTACGGGCCCACCTGCGCGCTCGCCAGCGTGGCGAGCGGGATCTCCTCGGCGCCGTCGTGGAAGAGGACCACCTTGATCGAATCGCCGGGGAACTGGGTGCGGATCAGGTGCGTGAGCGCGAGCGCGACTTTCTTGGCCGGTGTGAAGCGGTCCTCGCCGTACAGGATCATCGAGTGCGAGCAGTCGAGCATGAGCACCGTGGCGCAGCTCGACCGGTACTCCGCCTGCCGCACCATCAGATCGCTATACTCCAGATCCATCGGGACCTTGATGTCGCCCGTGCGAACCATCGAGGCCTTGAGGGTCTCGTTGACGTCGATGTTCAGCACGTCGCCGAACTCGTACTGCTTGCTCCAGCCGTCGGCCTCGATGCCCGTCGCGAGATAGGGCGTGTCGTGGCTGCCGAAGCTCGACTTGCCGAGCGAGCCTAGGAGGCCGCGCAGCGTCTTGTAGCCGAGGAAGTCGATGCCCTTCTCGGTGAGATTGAAGTTGACGTCGCGCGCGGCCGCCTGGGCGATCGAGCCCTTGCCCTCGAGCGGCTGGTGGCCGGCGGGCATCATCGGGGGCGAATCGAGGTTGAGGTAGCCCTCGCTGACGAGTCGCTGCACCAGGTCGTCGAGCAGCTTGGCGAGCTTGGCCTGCGCGTCCTCGTCGCCCTCGCCGCGGAGCGCCTCGAGCATCTCCGGGGTGAACTGGCCGCTGTCCATCAGCGCCTGGAGGATCGCCTCGCGCAGCGCGTCGAGCGACCGGTCGCCCGGCTCCTCGAGGCCCATGCCGTAGTAGGGCTGGCCCTGGCCGCCGGCGAATCCCGACTGGAGCAGGAAGTCGGCGAGCTTGTCGAGGAGCGACTGGAGATCGACCGCGTCGGCCATCTCCGGCGAGAACTTGCTGTAGGTATGAAACCGCATGGCACCTCCCGTCTGATTTATACTCGGCGGGACGGGAAGGTGCCATGTCGGGGGCGCTCGCTGGCGCCCCTTAAGCGCAGCGCCCGCGGCGGGCCCCTCCCGGCGCACCGATATATTCCCCAAGTGCCCGCCGCCGCCCCCGCCGCCCCCGCCCCCGCCGTC
>JBJMOZ010000086.1:0-4608 GCA_045803465.1 Gemmatimonadales bacterium
TCACCTGACCGCCAGAGATCTTGATGCCCGTCTGCGATTCCGCCCACTCGGTGCAGGCCGCCTCGTCCTTCGCCTGCTGGTCGGCGGGTTGGCCCTTGGCGGCATAGATGATCATGCCGAGCGACTTGAGACCCGTCGCACCCGCCTGCGCCGACGACGTGGCCACCTGCGCGCCCAGCGAACCGGCGGTCATGGTGGCAGCGACGAGGGCGAGCAACATCTTCGACATCATGTGTCTCCTTGTCAGAACGCGACGGACTGATGGGCGTGGAGGGCCTGCCAGCGGCCGGCCTGCTTCACGAGCACCACGGTGAGGCCAAGCCCCACCGGCGGCGACGTCCAGCCCGCCTTGTCCGTGTAGGTGCCTTCGCCCACGGCCGTCCAGAGCGCCACGTCCGGCGTGAGCAGCCGGATGCGCCGGGTGGTGATCTCCTGGTCCTGACGGGTCAGGCCGGCGTAGGTGTTCCGGAAACTCTCGCGGATCGGCGCGACGCCCGACAGCATCACGTCGCCCACGATGAACGTGAACTCGCCGGGTCCCTCCGCCATGGCGAGGACCTTGTCGGCGTCCGCGCGTCGCGCGGCGTCGAAGGCCGGCTGCATGACCGAGTCGATCTGGGCGATCGCCACCGGGTCGTCCGGATTGAATGGCGCCGGCTTGGCCTGGCACGCCGCGAGCACGAGCACGCTGGCGCCGACGAGCCCGAGACTGGAATGCATGATTCCCCCGTTCATTCGCCGCATAGGTCCTCGTCAGGGTGCCTTGGACACATCCATCCAGGCACGCAGATCGGTGAAGGGTTGCTGGCTGACCTTCAGGTATCCCTGCAACGGCCGGTCGATGTCGTCGATCAAGGTGATCATCATGGAGAACGCCAAGGTGATCAGGAGGACGCCGAACCACTGGCGGTCGTTCTTCGATCCCTGGTGGTGTCCCACCAGCAGCATGGCGAACGCGCTGAGGATGTAGAGCGCGAGCCAGACCGCATCGGGCACGCGGGCGCCGCGGACCAGCTGGAGGCGAGTCACGTGCGCGCTCACGACGTCGTTGATGCCCTCGACCGCCATGACCGTCACGTCGGAGCGGTCGGTCGCGGTCATCGCGACCGCGTTCGCCCAGAGCGAATCCTGCAACGCCTCCGCCCGGACCACCGCGAGCTTGAGGTCGCCCGTGACGCCGACCTCGACGCGCGCGT
The DNA here is from genome assembly GCA_045803465.1 of Gemmatimonadales bacterium. Classification (GTDB taxonomy): domain Bacteria; phylum Gemmatimonadota; class Gemmatimonadetes; order Gemmatimonadales; family GWC2-71-9; genus JAGGAG01. The sequence continues at coordinate 1,197 of JBJMOZ010000086.1, forward strand.
CGACGTAGCGCTTCAGCAGGTCCCGCACGCTCGTCCGCTGCGGTTCGGCCACGAGGCCGGCCCGGAGGTAGGCCTCGCGCAGCACGATGGCCTCGTCGAGCATCGCGCCCCGTCGCGCATCGAAGCGCGACTCCGCCATGCTGAACGTGAAACCGAGGATGAAGGCGAGCAGTGCGAGCGCCGCACCCACGACCTCGCCCTCGAGCGATTCGCGCACCTCGCCCGACCGGGCGCGGGCGCGGCCAAGCCGGAGTCCGGCTTCCCAGCTCGCGAACAGGAGCGCGGCCGTGCCGATGAATGCCAGCCAGAGCGGGATGCCATCCAGAAACTGCCGGAAGCCCATGAGGACCGTGTGTTGGAGATGTCCGGCAATATGGCCTGTAGCCGAAGGGGCCGCGACTAGCAAAAGTCACAGCCCCCGCGGACGTCCGGCCCCGACGGTGACGAACTAGAACGGCAGGTCGTCGTCCTCGCCGTCGAGCGCATCGGGGAAGTCGCCGAAGTCCTCTTCCTTCCCGCCGGCCTTCGCCGCGCCGCCGGCACCACCGGCGGCCGCGGCCGCCTTGGGCGCCGACTGCGTGAAGGGCGCCTCGCCGGCCGCACCCCGGCCACCGAGCAGGATGAGCTCGTTGCCGCGGATCTCGGTGGTGTAGCGCGTCTGTCCCTCGCGATCCTGCCACGAGCGATACTCGATGCTGCCCTCGATGTACACCTTCTCGCCCTTGCGGCAGTACTTCTCCGCGATGTCGGCGAGCTTCGAGTAGTTCGAGTTCCAGAAGATGACCCGGTGCCACTCGGTCTTCTCCTGCATGTTGCCGTCCTGGCCCTTCCACTGCCGGCTGGTCGCGATCGACAGCGTCGCCACGCGGCCGCCATTCTGGGTGCTGCGCACTTCCGGGTCGGCGCCCAGATTGCCGATCAGGATGACCTTGTTCAAGCTGCGGCTCACGGCTCCCTCCACCTCGCTGGGGGTTTCGTCACGTCGTGCGGACCAGGCCAGGATAGCCCCAGGCTGTGTCCGTCTCTCCATCAATCCTACGCCCGGCGCAGTATTCCTACGCCAGGCTGCCGAGCCCGAGACGCAGCACCAGCGCGTCCTCGCTCGGGTTGTGGTAGTACTTCGCGCGCATGCCCACCGGCCGGAAGCCCGCATCCTTGTAGAGCAGCTGCGCCGGCCGGTTCGACTCGCGCACCTCGAGGAACACCTCGGTGGCCCCACGGCTGCCGAGTTCCTCCAGCCCCTCGTCGAGCAGGACCCGCGCGATGCCCTGCCGCCGCCGCGCGGGGTCGGTGGCGAGATTGAGCACCTCGCCGGTGCCGGCCACGTCGCGGCCCACAAGATAGCCGATCACCACACCGCCCTCGTCGGCCACCAGCACGAACGACCACGCCGCCCCGATGGCCTCCCGGAACGAGGCCTCCGACCACGGATCGCCGAAGCACGCCCGCTCGATGGCGTGGATGCGCGGCGCATCAGACGCGCGGGCCTGGCGGATGATGTAGCGCTCGCCCGTGCTGGGCTTCCCATCGTGCCTGTGCCTCGGCCGGGCGGCCATACGCGGGCTCCCATGCTGCGGGGTCATCGATAAGTGCCGCCCCTCCAGGGCGGCCCACCACGGCCAGCAGCGCCCGCGCATCGGCACGCGTGCCGAGCACGGTGCGCGCGGCCCATCCCTCGAGCCGGTTCGCGAGCACCGGCAGCGCCTCGCCCACCAGCAGCCCCGGTGCGACCACTTCCGCCCGCAATGCCTCGGGCGTGCGGGCAAGGGGCGCCAGCACGCAGGTGATGCCGTGCGCCTCCACGAGGTAGGCCGCCGAGTACAACTCGGCCCGGAGCGCGTCCAGCACGCTCACCACCACCTCGCCATCATGCGCCGCGAACGCCGCACGCGCCAGCAGCGAGGGCACCGCCCACAGCGACACGCCGCGCGTCGTCGCGAGCGCCTTTCCCACCGCCGCACCTACCCTGAGGCCGGTGAAGCTGCCCGGGCCGTCGGCGAGCACCACGTCCGTCACATCGGCCAGCGTGGCACCGCGTGCGGCGAGCAGGCGCTCGATGGTGGGGATGACCGCCGCCGCGTGACGCCGCGCACCGTCCACGTGCGCCACTGCGGCGTCGGCCGCATCGAGGCCGACCGCGACACTGAGGCGGTCGGCGGCCGTGTCGAGCGCGAGGCGCATCAGGCGAACTCCACGGCGCGCCGCTCGGGATCGGCCACGTGGCGCAGCTGCACCCGATGCGTCGCGGGCGGCACCCAGCCGGCCGCCTGCTCCGGCCACTCCACCAGCAAGGCATCGCCCTCGGACACGAGCCCTTCCCAATCGAGGTCGGCCGCTTCGGCCGGCGTACGCAGGCGGAAGCAGTCGAGGTGGAACACGGGCCCTCGCCGCCCGGCGTACCGATGCACCAATGCATACGTTGGCGACGACGTGGCTTCGTCGACGCCGAGCCCGCGTGCGAGCGCCCGCACGGCGGTGGTCTTCCCCGCCCCGAGCTCTCCTTCCAGATACACCACCGAGCCCGCCGGCAGCGCGCCCCCGAAGCGCTCGGCCGCGGCGATGAGCTCGGGCTCCGTGAGCTCGGGCATCAGGCCCTGCGCCGCGCGCGCACGGCGGGCATTGCGCCTCCACCCCGCCGCACGTCGGGCGCCTCCATGGCGCGCAGGTCGTTGAGCTGGTCGCGCAGCAGCGCCGCCTCCTCGAACTCGAGATTGGCCGCCGCCTCGCGCATGCGCCGCTCGATCTGCTGCATGAGCTCGCCGCGCTGCGCCGGATCGTGCGCGTCGAGGATCTTCTCCTTCTTGCCGCCGCGCGACTCGCCCTTCTCCGGTCGCTCGGTGCGCGCGTCGGCGACGTGCGTCGAGAGCCGCACTTCCTCCAGCGACTTGATGATGGAGACGGGCGTGATGCCGTGCTCCTCGTTGTACGCCCGCTGGATGGTGCGCCGGCGGACCATCTCGTCGAGGGCGCGCTGCATGGAGCCCGTGATGCGGTCGGCGTACATGATGGCCCGCCCGTTCACGTGGCGCGCCGCACGGCCGATGGTCTGCACCAGCGACCGGTCCGAGCGCAGGAAGCCCTCCTGGTCGGCGTCGAGGATCGCGACCAGCGACACCTCGGGCAGGTCGAGCCCCTCGCGCAGCAGGTTGATGCCCACCAGCACGTCGAAGTCGCCGAGGCGGAGGCCGCGGAGGATCTCCATGCGCTCGATGGCGTCGATGTCGGAGTGCAGGTAGCGCACCCGCATCCCGAGCTCGAGCAGGTACTCGGTGAGGTCCTCGGCCATCTTCTTGGTGAGGGTGGTGACGAGCACGCGCTGGTCGTCGTCGGCGCGAAGGCGGATCTCGTGCACGAGGTCGTCGATCTGGCCCTTGGTGGGCTTCACGTGGATCTCGGGATCGATCAGGCCGGT
>JBJMOZ010000098.1:0-3543 GCA_045803465.1 Gemmatimonadales bacterium
GGCGGCACGATCTCGATGCAGTACGACGCCGCGTCGGGCGGCAACGTGCCGACACACGGCGGCGAGGCGCTGGTGGCACTTGCGCCCGACCTGCCATCGATCGCCGAGGTGCGCGTCGAGAATTGGGCCCGGATGCCGGCCTGCCATCTGACGCCGGCGGATCTCTGGCGCCTGCGTGAGCGGGTGCGCGCGCTGCAGGCGGACCCGGCAGTCGATGGCATCGTGATCACGCACGGCACCGACATCCTCGAGGAGACGGCCTACCTGCTCGATCGCACGCTGGCGCCTCGGGTGCCCGTTGTGCTGACCGGTGCCATGCGCACGAGCGACCATGCGGAGTGGGACGGCGCCCGCAACCTCACCGACGCCGTCCGCGTCGCGGCGGACGTCCACGCGGCCGGGCGAGGCGTGCTGGTGGTCTTCGCCGGACATGTGTGGCAGGGCATCGAGGCGGTGAAGCGCGACACCGTGGCGCTCGATGCCTTCGCGGCGCCGTTCGGCGCAGTGCTGGGCAGCGTCGATGCGGAAGGTGTGCACTGGACCCGTCGCGCATCGCAGCGAGAACCGCTCTCGCCGACAGCGCTGGCGGCGCGCGTGGCGCTCGTACCAATGGTGGTCGGTGACGACGGCCAGGTGCTCGATGCCCAGCGCGAGGCGCACGACGGCGTGGTGATCGAGGCATTCGGCAGCGGCAACCTGCCGCCGAATGCCGTGCCCGCCATCGGCCGCTGGCTTGAAGCAGGGAAGCCGGTGGTGCTCGCGAGTCGGTGCCCCGAGGGCCTGGTGACGCCCGTGTACGGATTCGAGGGTGGCGGGGCGCGCACCGTGGCGATGGGCGTGACGCCGGCGGGGCCGCGGACGCCGTCACAGGCCCGCTGGGAGCTGACGATCGCGCTCTCGTCGGGGGCGCCGTACGGCGCAGGGCTCGCCACGGTGGGCGCATGAGCGACGAAACGCTCGAGCTCATCGACCGGCTCGCAGCGCAGCGCGTGCTCGTCGTCGGTGACGTGATGCTCGACCAGAATCTCTGGGGGCAGGTGCGGCGCATCTCGCCCGAGGCGCCGGTGCCCGTGGTGGAACTGGAGCGCGAGACGGCGGAGCCGGGCGGCGCAGCCAACAACGCGGCGAACGCTGCCGCCGTGGGTGCGTGCGCCATGCTCGGCGGCGTCGTGGGCGACGACACCGAGGGAGTGCGCCTGCGTGCCTTGCTCGGCGCGCGAAATGTCGATGCCGGCGGCCTGATCGTCGAGACCGGCCGGCCCACCACCACCAAGACGCGCGTCGTCGCACACAACCAGCAGGTGGTGCGCGTGGACCGCGAGCACACGGCTGCCATCACGCCCGAGAGCGAGGCCGCCCTGCTTCGCTGGGTGCAGGGGCACCTGCACGGCGTGGGTGCGTGCATCATTTCGGACTATGCCAAGGGTGTCGTCACCGCTGCGCTCGCGCAGGGCGTCATCGCGGCCGCGCGGGCCGCTGGGGTGCCGGTGGTGGTGGATCCCAAGGGCACGGATTACTCGCGCTATCGAGGCGCCGCCGTGGTGACGCCGAACCTGCACGAGGCCGAGCTCGCAGCGCGCCGTGCGGCGCGCGGCGACGCGGAGCTTGCGGACGTGGCGGCGCAGTTGAGTCGGGAGCTGGAGGGGGCGGCGTTGCTGGTGACGCGTGGCGCTGCCGGCATGTCCCTGTTCGAGCCGGGCGTTGAGCCTGTCCACGTTCGCGCCGAGACGCACCAGGTGTTCGATGTCACCGGCGCGGGCGATACCGCCATCACATTCCTGGCGCTGGCGCTCGCGGCCGGCGCCCCGCTCCACGCGGCGATGCTCCTCGCGAACCGCGCCGCCGGCGTGGTGGTGGGGAAGGTGGGCACCGCAACCGTGACGCTCGACGAGCTGCGCGCGGGCCGAGCATGACCTTCGCGCTGCCGCATCTCGAGGTACCAGCGGAGGTCATCGAGATTGCGCAGAAGCTCGAGGACGCTGGGCACGAGGCGTGGTGCGTGGGTGGGGCGCTCCGCGACGCGATCCTGAAGGACGCGCAGTCGGACTACGACCTCGCCACTTCGGCGACGCCCGACCAGGTGCAGCAGCTCTTTCGCCGCACGGTGCCGGTCGGCATCCGCTTCGGCACGGTGGGCGTGCTCGATCGCGCGCGACGCATGCACGAGGTGACCACCTTCCGCCGCGACGTCGAGACCGATGGCCGCCACGCCGTGGTGCAATACGGCGTGTCCCTCGAGGACGACCTCGCGCGGCGCGACTTCACCATCAACGCGCTCGCCTACCATCCGCTGCGCAGGGAGTGGCGCGATCCGTTCGACGGCGCGGCCGACATCGATCGCGGCGTGGTGCGTGCCGTGGGGGAGCCGGCCGCGCGCTTCCGCGAGGACTACCTGCGCATCCTGCGGGCGCTGCGGTTCGCCGCGCGCTTCGGGTTCCGCATCGACGAGGCAACCTGGGCCGCGGCGCTGGAGGCGGCACCGGGTCTCCAAGGGCTCTCGGCGGAGCGCGTGCGCGACGAGTGGTTCAAGGGGCTGATGAGCACGCGTTCGGTGCCCGAGATGGTGCGCCTGTGGCGCGGGTCGGGCGCGGCAGCGATCTGGCTGCCGGAGCTTCGTGACGCGACGATCGACGTCCCGCGTGGCGAGCGGGACGCTGTGCTGCTCACGGTACTGCTCACCACCTCACCGGTAGCGGTGCTTCGTCGGCTCAAGACGTCAGGGACCGAGATCTCCAGGGCACAAGCGGTGGTTGCGGCGCCCACCGAGCCAACGGGACATGACGACGAGTCGGTCCGCCGCTGGCTCTCGGCCGCGAACACCGCCGCGGACGATGCGCTGATCCTGCACAGGTGGCGCTCCGGGGCACCGGCACCATGGGCGGCGACGGCCGGGGAGATTCGTGCGCGTGGCGATGCGGTGCGTCGCGAGCAACTCGCGGTGAGCGGCACCGACCTGATCGAGGCCGGCATTCCCGCCGGTCCGGCCCTCGGCGCCGTGCTCGAACGGCTGCTCGAGCGGGTGCTGGTCGATCCGGCGCTCAACACGCGCGAGCAACTTCTGGCGTTCGCGCGCGAGAGCACGTGATCAGCCCCCTCATCTACGCGGGTGCCGCGGCCCTCGCCAATGTGGCCGGCGCGCTGGTGGTGGTGCGCCGCAGCGAGCTGGGCGTGCGCACGCTCGACCTGGCCCTGGCGTTCGGCGCCGGCTTCATGCTTGCCGTGGCCACGCTCGGCATGCTGCCCGAGGTGTTCAGGGTGGACGGTGGTGCCGCGCCGTGGCTCCTGGCAGGCTTCCTCGCCGTGCACCTCGCGCAACACGTGCTGACGCCGCACTTCCACTTCGGCGAGGAGACGCACCGGGTCTCCACGGCGGCCGGCATCAGCGCCGCGATCGGGCTCTCGCTGCACGCCTTCTTCGACGGCGTGGCGATCTCGAGCGGCTTCCTGGTATCCGGCGAACTTGGCCTGCTGCTCTTCCTCGCCGTCTTCCTTCACAAGCTGCCGGAAGGCCTCAGCATCGCGAGCCTGGCACTCGCGGCGGGC
>JBJMOZ010000111.1:0-15721 GCA_045803465.1 Gemmatimonadales bacterium
TAGTCGAGACGGAGTGGTACATCGTCCTCGCCCTCATCTTTCCGGCCGACCACCCGGCGATGGATCAGCACGACACCCTGTATCTCGACGCGCCCCGGGTGCACGAGACGCCGGGTGACGGCAAGCTGCTGCTGCGCACGCACACCTCGCCGGTGCAGATCCGTGTCATGCAGGCGTCGCCGCCGCCCATCCGGGTGCTCATTCCCGGCATGGTATATCGCAGCGATCCGTTCGACCCATCGCACGCGCCCGCGTTCGCGCAGGTCGAAGGACTCGCCATCGACGAGGGCATCTCGTTCGTGGACCTGAAGGCCACGCTCACCCACTTCGCGCGACGCTTCTTCAGCGCCGACACCGCGGTGCGGTTCCGGCCGTCGTACGTCCCGTTCACGGAGCCATCGGCCGAGATGGACGTGGCGTGCCAGCTGTGCAAGGGGCTTGGCTGCGGCGCGTGCAAGGGCACCGGCTGGATGGAGATCCTGGGCTGCGGCATGGTGCACCCGAACGTGCTGCAGTGCGGCGGCATCGATCCGGAGCGCTATACCGGCTGGGCCTTCGGCATGGGCCCGGCCCGCATTGCCATGCAGCGCCACGGTGTGACCGACATCCGTCTCCTGTACGAAGGCGACATGCGCTTCCTCGGACAGTTCGCGCGCGGCGGGGCCTGAGCCATGAACGTCTCCCGACGCTGGCTCGAAGCCTTCCTGCGCCAGCCGCTCGAGGCGCACGACGTGAGTCGCCGCCTCGCGTCGCTGGGCGCCGCGGTCGATGCGGTGGAGCCATTGCACACGGGGCTCGACGACATCGTGGTGGCGCGCGTCGAGGCTGTGCGCCCGCACCCGAACGCCGACCGCCTGCGCGTCTGCACGGTGGACGACGGTGGCGCCGAGCGCCGCAGCGTGGTGTGCGGCGCTCCGAACGTCACGGAGGGTCGGAAATATCCATTCGCGCCCATCGGTGCGACGTTGCCGGGTGGACTGCGCATCGAACAGCGCAAGCTGCGCGGTGAGCTCTCGCAGGGCATGCTCTGCTCGGCGCGCGAGCTCGAGGTGGGCAGCGACGCCGACGGCCTGTGGGATCTGGGTGATGTCGACGCCGCGCCCGGCACCCGGCTGGTGGATGCGGTGCCACTCGCCGACGACCGGCTCATCGTGGACGTGACGCCCAATCGGCCCGACCTGCTGGGTCACAAGGGCGTCGCGCGCGAGCTCGCGTTCTCGCTGGGCGTGGCGTATCGGCTGCCGTCGATCCCGGGCACCGAGTCGGTGGAGGTGCCTCCGTTCCGGAAGCCCGCCGGCGAGCGCAGCGCATCGACCGGCGGCGTGCGCATCGCGATCGACGATCCGGACGGCTGCGCGCGGTTCCACGCGGCCGTGGTCCAGGGCGTGACAGTCGGCCCCTCGCCGCTCTGGCTTCGGCAGCGGCTCGAGGCGGTGGGCGTGCGCAGCATCAACAACGTGGTCGACGCCACCAATTACGTGATGTTCGAGCTGGGCCAGCCCATGCACGCGTACGACCTCGCCACTCTTCGGGGCCCCGAGCTCGTGGCGCGTCGTGCCACCTCGGGCGAGAAGCTCGTGACGCTCGATGGCGTCGAGCGTGCGCTCGACGCCGAGATGACGGTGATCGCCGACGCCGATCGCGTGGTGGGCGTGGCGGGCGTCATGGGCGGGCGGGACACCGAAGTGAGCGAGCGCACCACCGATCTCGTGCTCGAGTGCGCCTGGTTCACGCCGCCGCGCATCCGTCGCACGCGGCGCGCGCTGGGCCTGAGCTCGGAGGCGAGCCATCGCTTCGAGCGCGGTGTCGATCGCTGGAACGGTGCCGAGGCGATGCGACGCTGCATCGAGCTCATCATCGTGACGGCTGGGGGCCGCGTGGCCGATGAGCCGCTCGATGTGCATCCGGACGTTCTGCATCCCCCGCGCATCTTCCTGCGGCTCGCGCGCGTGGCCCAGGTGCTCGGGCTGCCGCTCGCGCAGCACGACGTGGAGCGTGCGCTCGTCGCGATCGGCGCCACCGTGGTGGCCAAGCCCGACGATGGGCGTCTGGCGGTCGACGTGCCGGGCTGGCGCCCCGACCTCACGGCCGAGATCGACCTCGTGGAGGAAGTGGCCCGCGTGCACGGCTACGAGATGCTGCCCGACGAGCTGCGTCCGTTCCGGGTCGGTGCGCTGCCGGATGCGCCGGCGGTCCCGGTGCTGCGGCGGCTGAGCACGGGTCTCGTCGCCGAAGGCCTGTGCGAGGTGGTGAGCCTCCCGTTCGGGCCGGCGTCGAGCGAGAGGAGCGTAGCGCTCCTCAACCCCCTGGCCGACACGGGCGCGTTCCTCCGTGAGCGGCTCCTGCCGGGCCTGGTCGCCCACGTGGAGCGGAACTGGAACAACCAGACCCGCGACGTCCGGCTGTTCGAGGTCGGCACCGTGTTCGAGCGCGGCGCACCGGGTGCGCGCCCCATCGAGCGCACCCGGGCGGCGGCCGTGATCACCGGCGGCCGCGAGCCCGCGCACTGGACCAATCCCGACGCGCCGGATCTGGATCGCTGGGATGGCAAGGGGCTCGCGGAGGCCGTTGCGGCTCTGGCGTATCCGGGGACCTCATGGCACGTTCATGGGGATGCGTTCGAAGCCCGTGACCGGGACGGCCGCCCGGTGGGGTGGGCCGGCCCGTTGCAGGCGGACGCGCCGCCGTGGGCCGCCCCCCTTTTCGGTGTCGAAATCGACGTAGCGCTGGTCGCCGCAGAGCGGATCATCGTGAGCCCGTTGCCGACCACGCCGGCAGCCACCCGCGACCTCTCGCTCGTGGCCGCGGACGGCCTCGGCGTGGAGCGGATCGAGGCCGTCATCCGGGCCGCGGCGGGCGACCTGCTGGAGTCGGCGCGCGTCACCGCGGAGTATCGCGGGGCATCGGTGGGCGAAGGGCGCCGCAGCGTGACGTTCCGCCTCACCTGTCGCGCGCCGGATCGGACGCTGCGCGATCAGGAAGTGGACGAACTCGAGCAGCGCGTGCTTGGCGCGCTCGCGACGGAACTCGGACTGGTACGACGGGGGGCATGAGATGAGCTACGAACGGCCTGATGCGCTGGTGATGGCCGAGCTCGAGCAGCTGGTGCGGAATGCCACCGAGGAACTCACCGGGTGGCGCCGGCGCTGCCATCGCGCCGAGACGGAATTGCAGGAGCTCAAGGCCCGCAGCGGCCCGGCGGTGGGGCCCGACCTGGGCACGTCGCGCGCGCGCGTGGCGGAGCTCGAGGCGGAAAATGTGGTGCTGCGTGAGCGGCTCGAGGCGGTACGGGAGCGGGTGACCGCGCTCGCGAGCCGGCTCGCGTTTCTCGAGCGCGGCCTCGAGGAGACGGTATGACGGGACCTCAGGCGGTCCGGGTGACGATCGGCGGGGAAGAATACGCCGTCCGCTCGGAATTGCCCGCAGAATACACGCGCGACGTGGCGGCCTACGTCGACGCGGCGCTGGCACGCGTCAAGGAGTCGCTGTCCACGATCCCGCCCCACAAGGCGGCGATCCTCGCGGCGCTGGCGATCACGGATGAACTGTTCCAGGCCCGTCGTGGCGACCGGGATCTCGCCACACGGATGCAGGCGCTGGCCGACGAGATCGTGCCGCTGCTGCCGCCCGCGAAACGCGGCGGTCGTGGCGCAGGCGTGCCAGCCACTGACTGAACCTACCGGAGGCGGCCCGGCGGCCTCCTGGAGATCATAGGTCATCCATGTCGCAGTCGCTGCTGCTGCCCCTCCTCGAGGGCATCGTGGCGGGTCTGATCGTCGCCGCCGGCGCCCTTTTCGTCTACACACGCAACCAGCGGAAGACCGGCCAGGGCCTGCTCGCCACCGCGCAGGCCGAGGCGGAGCGCGTCCGCGCCGAGGCGGTGCGACAGGCCGAGGCCACGCGTGCCCAGGGCCAGCTCGATGCGCGCGTCGAGGCCGTCGCCCAGCGCGAGGCCGGCGAGCGCGAGGTGCAGACGCGTCGTGACGAGGTGGCACGCCAGGAGCGCCGGCTCGAGGAGCGCGCCCGGGGACTCGAGCGCCGCTCCGAGGAGCTCGACGGCCAGCAGAAGGAGATCGCCCGGCGCACCCAGCAGCTCGAGGCGCGCGACAAGACGCTCGGCGATGCCGAGGCGCAGGCGAAGCGCTTCGTCGAGGAACAACAGGTGGCGCTCGAGCGCGTCGCCGGACTCTCGGTGGAGGACGCCCGGCGCGAGCTGCTGCAGAAGGTCGAGGACAACGCCCGCAGCCAGGCCGCAGCCCTCGCCCGCGACATCAAGGAACAGGCCCGAAAGACCGCCGACCGCGAGGCGCGCCGCATCGTCAGCATGGCGGTGCAGCGCATCGCCGCCGAGCACACGGCCGAGACCACCGTCTCGGCCGTTACGCTTCCCAGCGACGAGATGAAGGGCCGCATCATCGGGCGCGAGGGCCGGAACATCCGCGCCTTCGAGCAGGTCACGGGCGTGGACGTGATCATCGACGACACGCCGGATACCGTGGTCATTTCCTGCTTCGACCCGATCCGCCGCGAGGTGGCGCGTCGCGCGCTCGAGACGCTGATCGCCGACGGGCGCATCCATCCCGGCCGCATCGAGGAAGTGGCCGCGAAGGCGCGCCGCGAGCTCGACGCGCAGCTCATCGAGGCGGGCGAGCAGGCGGCCTACGAGGCGGGCGTGCCGGGCCTCCATCCGGAGCTGATCCGGCTCATCGGGCGCATGAAGTACCGCACCTCCTACGGGCAGAACGTGCTCGACCACTCGAAGGAGGTGGCCTGGCTCGCCGGCATGATGGCGGCCGAGCTGCACCTCGACGTGGCGCTCGCCAAGCGCGCCGGCCTCCTGCACGACGTGGGCAAGGTGCTCACCCACGACAACGAGGGTACCCACGTAGAGCTGGGCGTCGAGGTGGCGCGGAAGTACGGCGAGCCGCAGTCCGTGGTGGGCATCATCCACGCGCATCATGACGATGCGCCGCACGAGAGCACCGAGTCGGTGCTCGTGCAGGCGGCCGACGCCATCAGCGGCAGCCGGCCCGGCGCCCGCCGCGAGGCCTACGAGGCGTACGTGAAGCGACTGACGCGGCTCGAGGAGATCGCCAACGGATTCAAGGGCGTCGAGAAGAGCAGCGTGATCCAGGCGGGGCGCGAGGTGCGCGTCGTCGTCACGCCGGAGCAGATCGACGATGCGGCCGCGGCCGAGCTGAGCGAGACGATCGCGCGCCGCATCGAGGACGAGCTGCAGTATCCGGGACAGATCAGGGTGGTGGTCATCCGAGAAACCCGCGCGGTGGGGATTGCCCGATGAGTGCACGGATCATCGATGGTGTGGCCCTGGGCAAGACGATCAGGGCCGAGGTGGCGATCGAGGTGGCGAAGCTGTCGGCGTCGGGCCGGAGGCCCGGGCTCGCCGTGGTGCTCGTGGGCGAGGACCCCGCCAGCAAGGCGTACGTCGGCAGCAAGGAGAAGGCGTGCCAGGAAGCCGGCATGCACTCGGTCAAGATCACCCGCGAGCCCGGCATCAGCGAGGCGGAGCTGCTCGACATCGTCGCCCGGCTCAACGCCGACCCGGCGGTGCACGGCATCCTCGTGCAGCTGCCGCTGCCGAAGCACATCGACAGCGAGAAGGTGCTCAACAGCATCGATCCGCGGAAGGACGTCGATGGCTTCCATCCGGTCAACGTCGGCAAGCTGGTCATCGGCGACCCGACGGCGCTCCGCCCCTGCACGCCTTACGGCGTGCAGCAGATGCTCATCCGCTCGGGCATCGAGACGAAGGGCGCGCACGCGGTCATCGTCGGCCGCAGCACGATCGTCGGCAAGCCGATGGCCAGCCTGCTGATCCAGCAGGGCGCCGGCGGCGATGCCACGGTCACCATCTGCCACTCGAAGACGAAGGACCTGCCGGCCGTCTGCCGCAGCGCGGACATCCTCGTCGCCGCGATCGGCCGGGCCGAGTTCGTGACGAAGGACTTCGTGCGGCCCGGCGCCGTGGTGATCGACGTCGGCATCAACCGCGTCGACGACGCGTCGCTGCCACGGGGCTACCGCCTCACCGGCGACGTGAAATTCGCCGAGGTGGCCGAGCTCGCCGCCGCCATCACGCCCGTGCCGGGCGGCGTGGGTCCGATGACCATCGCGATGCTCATGCAGAACACGCTCCAGGCCATGCAGCAGGCGACGGCGTGACGCTGTCCCTGCCGTTCGGCCCCGAGCCCGGGGCCGGCGGGCCGTCGGACGAGGTCTGGTCGGTGACGGAGCTCAACGCCGCGGCGAAGGCCGTGGTGGACGACGGCTTCGCGTCGATGTGGGTGCGCGGCGAGGTGACCGGATTCCGCGTCTACCAGAGCGGGCACTGGTATTTCGACCTCAAGGACGACGCTGCCAGGGTGCGCTGCACGATGTGGAAGTTCGCCGCACAGCGCTGCCCGGAGCGGCCACTCGATGGCGCCGAGGTGTTCGTCTTCGGCAAGCCGGCGGTCTGGGAGGAGAAGGGCGAGTTCAGCTTCTGCGTGCAGCGGCTCCTGCTCACCAATCGGGTCGGCCAGCACGCGCAGGAGCTCGAGCGCATCAAGGCCGCGCTCGCGCGCGATGGGCTGTTCGATGCGGCCCGAAAGCGTTCGCTGCCCGCGTTCCCCGGGACGATCGCCGTGGTCACCAGCCCCGATGGCGCGGCCCTTCGCGACGTCGTGCGCGTGGCGCGGCAGCGCTGGCCGGCCGTGCGCCTGCTGCTGGTGCCGACCCGGGTGCAAGGCGCCGACGCCGGGGCGGAAGTGGTGCGGGCACTGCAGCTCGTCAACCGGCTCGATTGCGATTGCTGCATCGTGGGCCGCGGGGGTGGCTCGAAGGAGGACCTCGCGGTCTTCAACGACGAGGCCGTCTGCCGCGCGCTCGCGAAGGTGCGCGTGCCCACCATCTCGGCGGTGGGACACGAGACTGATGTTTCACTCGCCGATTTCGTCGCCGACGTGCGTGCCGCAACGCCGTCGATGGCGGCGCAGCTGGCCGTGCCGGATCGTACGGAAGTCGCGGCTGTGGTGGGCTCGCTCGCCGAGCGACTCTCGGGCGGCCTCAGCCGCCACACGCGCTTCGTGGGCGAACGCCTCGCTCGCACCGCCGACCGGATGGAGGCCGCGATGGGCGAAGCGCTCTCCTCCCATCGGTACACGCTCGAGCGCATGGCGGCGCAGCTCGACGCGCTGAGTCCGCTGCGCGTGCTCGAGCGCGGGTTCGCGATTCCCGTGACGGGCGATGGCACCGTGCTGCGCGGTCGCGCCGCGTTCAGGGCGGGCCAGCGCTTCGGACTGCGGCTCGCCGACGGTGTCGTGCCGGCGCGCGTCGAGGAGGAAGCATGACCAAGGGCAAGGCGAAGGAGCCCACGCTGGGCGAGGAGATCAAGGCGCTCGAGGACATCGTTCGCCGGCTCGAGACCGACGGTACCGACCTCGACGAGGCGCTGCGGTTGTTCGAGGAAGGCGTCACCCGGCTGCGGCGCGCGCGCGAGCGCCTTGGCGAGGCGGAACAGTCCGTCAAGCTGGTCCTCGAGAACGCCGACGGCACGCTGCGGACCGAGGATGCCGACCTCTGACGCAACTCGCGTGACCGCCGAGGAACTGCTCGCCGAAGCGCGCATCCTGGCCGACGAGCGGCTGGAGGCACTGGCGCAGCGACTCCTCCAGGAACATCCCGACCGGATCGGCCGGGCCTTCGCCTACGCGTTGCGAACACCGGGAAAGCGCGTCCGGCCCGCTCTGGCGGTGGCGGCGTTCCGTGCCGGCGGCGGCGTGGATGCGGGAGTCGCGGGCGTGGCCACCGCGGTGGAGACGGTGCACACCTACTCGCTCGTGCACGACGATCTGCCGTGCATGGACGACGATGACCTGCGCCGTGGTCGCTCCACCACGCATCGCGAATTCGACGTGCTCACGGCGACGCGGGTCGGCTTCCTGCTGGTGCCGGTGGCCGCCCAGGTGCTCGCCGAAGCCGCGGGAGAGCTGGGGCTCGAACCGCCATTGCTCCGGCGAATGGCCGAGGTTCTCTTCGAGGCGGGCGGGATCCAGGGAATGGTGGGTGGGCAGTGGCTCGATCTGGAGGCCGAGCAGCGGGCGCTCGACCTGCCCGAACTGATCGCCATTCACCGGGGTAAGACGGGCGCGCTCATCCAGGCCTCGTGCGTCCTCGGCGGCTTGGCCGCCCGCGCCGCGCCGCCCGTGGTGGACGCCCTCGAGGGCTTCGGCGCCGACATCGGGCTCGCATTCCAGATCGCGGACGACGTGCTCGACGTGACCGGCACGAGTGCGCAGCTGGGCAAGACCGCCGGTCGGGACGCCGCGCTCCAGAAGTCCACGTACGCGCGCCTGCTGGGCGTGGACGGGGCGCGTGCGGAGGCGCAGCGACTGGCGCGTCGCGCCGTTGCGCATCTCGATTCGGCAGGGGTGCCGTCGTCGGCCCTCGCTGCGCTCGCGCACTATATTGTGAACAGGAGTTCCTGAGCTCATGACGCTGCTCTCCACCATCCACGGTCCCGCGGACCTCAAGCGGCTCGCCCCCGACCAGCTGCCGCAGCTGGCCGAGGAGGTCCGTGCCCGGCTCATCGAGGGCTGCTCGCTCACCGGCGGACACATCGGTGCGAGCCTGGGCGTCGTGGAGCTCGCCATCGCCCTCCTCTACGAGTTCGATTCCCCCCGCGACAAGGTGCTCTGGGACGTCGGCCATCAGGCCTATGCCTGGAAGCTGCTCACCGGCCGCAACGAAGGCTTCGAAACGCTGCGTCAGGTGGGCGGAATCTCGGGCTTCCTCAAGCGCAGCGAGAGCGAGCACGATCACTTCGGCGCCGGCCACGCGGGCACCGCCATGTCCGCGGCCCTGGGCATGGCCACCGCGCGCGACCTGATCGGCGACGACTACAAGGTGGTCGCCGTCGTGGGCGACGGCGCGATGACCTGCGGCCTGTCGTACGAAGGGATGAACAACGCCGGCCACTCCGACCGCGACGTCATCCTCATCGTCAACGACAACGGCATGTCGATCTCGCCCAACGTGGGCGCGATCAGCAAGACGCTCGGCGCCATCGTCGCCGACCCGCGCACCAACAAGCTGCGCGAGCTCGTGAAGCAGATGACGTTCGCCCTCGGCGGCGTCTTCGGCCATGGCGTGGTGGACTTCGCGAAGAACATCGAGGAGAGCGTCAAGAATCTCTGGTCGCCCGGCATGCTGTTCGAGGAGCTCGGGTTCCGCTACTTCGGGCCCATCGACGGGCACGACCTGGAGAAGCTCGCCCACACGCTGGCCTTCGTGCGCGCCATGAAGGGGCCGCGCGTGATTCACGTGCTCACGCAGAAGGGGAAGGGCTTCGAGTTCGCCGAGCAGAACAAGGAGAAGTGGCACGGACTCGCGGCCTACGATCCGGTCACGGGCGAGTTCCGCAAGAAGTCGAGCGGCCCGCCCACATGGACGCAGGTCTTCGGCGACGCGCTCACGGCACTGGCCGACGAGCACCGGAACCTCGTCGCGATCACGGCCGCGATGCCGTCGGGCACGGGCACGAACATCTTCCAGAAGCACTGGCCGGAACGCTTCTTCGACGTCGGCATCGCCGAGGGCCACGCGGTGACGTTCGCGGGCGGGCTCGCCACCCAGGGCATCCGCCCGATGGTGGCGATCTACAGCACCTTCCTGCAGCGGGCATACGACAACATCATCCATGACATCGCGGTGCAGCACCTGCCCGTGACGTTCTGCATGGATCGCGCGGGCCTGGTGGGCGAGGACGGCCAGACGCACATGGGCCTGTACGACATCGCCTACATGCTGGCGGTGCCGGAGATGACGGTCACGGCGCCGAAGGATGCCGACGAGCTCATCGGGCTGCTCAAGTGCTCGCTGGCACACGATGGTCCGTTCTGCACCCGCTACCCGCGCGACAAGGTGCCCGTGGAGCCGCGGCCGGTGGCCGAAGTCCCCGCCGTGCCCTACGGCACGTGGGAGATGCTGCGCAGCGGCCGCGACATCGCCATCCTGGCGGTGGGCACGATGGTGCAGCCGGCCCACGACGCGGCGGCCCAGCTCACCAGTGACGGCGTCGACTGCAGCGTGGTGAACTGCCGCTTCATCAAGCCGCTCGATGCGGCCATGCTCGAGGCGATCGCCCGCGAGCATCGCACCATCGTGACGGTCGAGGAAGGCACGGTGGTGAACGGCTTCGGTGCCTATCTCGCCGAGACGATGCAGGCGCTCCGCCCCGAGGTCCGCGTCGTCGCCCTGGGTGTGCCCGACAAGCTGGTGGAGCAGGCACCCCGACCCGATCAACTCGCCAGGTTCGGCCTGACGGCCGATGGCATCGCGCGCCGCATCTCGGCACTGGTGCGCGAGGAGAGCCTCGAGGCCCGATGATCGTCGGGGTCGTCGGGAATCCGCGCTACGCGGACCTGCCGGCCGTCCTGCGCGAGCTCGACGGCCATGCGTCCGCCCTGGGCCTCGAGTTCGCCTCGGAGCCGCGGCTCGAGGCATTCTGGCATCGCACGGTGCCACTCCTCACCGAGCAGCCGCTCGACGCGCTCATCACCTTCGGCGGGGATGGCACGCTGCTGCGCGGCGCGCGACTGCTCTGCGGCGCCGAGGTGCCCATCCTGGGCGTGAACCTCGGTCGCGTGGGGTTCCTCACGGCGGTGCAGCGCGACGAATTCCCCCGCGCCCTCGAGGCCCTGGCCCGGAAAGAGTACACCCTCGAGCGCCGGCTCTCGCTCACCGCCCGCATCATCGCCGAGGACGGCAGCATCGTGTGCAGCCAGCGCGCGCTGAACGATGTCGCCATCCACAAGGGCGGTGTCGCGCGCGTCGTGCGCGTCAACGTCCGCATCGACAACGAAGAGGTCGGCCCGTTCAGCGCCGACGGCATCGTCGTCGCCACGCCGACGGGATCCACCGCCTACTCGATGAGCGCGGGCGGTCCCATCGTGATGCCCAGCATCCAGGCCATCTGCGTCACCCCCATCTGCGCGCACACGCTGGCCGTGCGCCCCGTGGTGGCGAGTGCCGGGAGCACCGTCGTGATCGCCCCCATCGCGGGCTGGGCGGAAGACCTGCTGGTTTCCTTCGACGGGCAGACCGGCTTCACCCTCGCCGCCAATGCCCGCGTGGAGGTGCAGCGCTCGGACACGGCGGTGTGCCTCGTGCGCTTCGAGCATCAGAAGTTCTTCGCGCTGCTGCGGGAGAAGCTCCGTTGGGGCGATCTCTCCGAGCGCGAGGTGGAGCGGTGATCACCGAGCTTCGCGTCCGCGATCTTGCCACCATCGACGACGTGACGCTCACCCTCGGGGAGGGCCTCAACGTCCTCACCGGCGAGACGGGCGCGGGCAAGTCGATGCTGGTCGATGCGCTCGGCCTCCTGTTGGGCGGTCGTGCCGAGAGCGGTCTGGTGCGGCCGGGTGCCACGAAGACCATCGTCGAGGGTGCGCTGGAGGTGAAAGGGGCCGCCCTGCGTCGTCTCGAGGAGATCGGCCTCGACGCCGACGAGCGTCGCGTCGTCGTCCGTCGCGAGGTCTCCGTCGAGGGCCGCTCCCGCGCCTGGGTCAATGGCAGTCCCACCACCAACGCCGTTCTCGCCGATCTCGGTGCCCTCCTCGTCGACTTGCATGGCCAGCACGAGACCGAATCGCTCATGCGCGGCGACGCGCAGCGCGACATCCTCGACGCCTTCGCGGATGCCGACGGCGACCGTGCCGCCGTGGCCGAAGCGCATGCGGCGGTGAGCCACTTGCGGCGCGAGATGGAGGCACTCGAGCGGCGTCGCGACGAGGTGCGCCGGCGTGCCGATTACCTGCGTCATGTCGTCGCCGAGATCGATCGGGCCAAGCTGCAGGCAGGCGAGGACGTAAGGCTCGAGCAGGAAGCCCGTCGGCTCGGGCAGGCCAGCACGCTCTCGGGCCACGCCGCTCGGCTTGCCGAGGCGCTCGGCGATGCGGAGGGCGGGGCGCAGGAGGCGATGTCCCGCGCCGAGCGCGCGCTCGGCGCGCTCGAGCGCGTGGATGAGGCCGCGGCGAGCTGGCGCGAATTGCTCGAGGCGGCCCGCGCCAACCTCGACGAACTGGTCCGCGCCGCGAGCCTCTATGCGGAAGAGGTGCAGGACGATCCGGAACGCCTCGCGGAGGTGGAACGACGCCGTGACGTGCTCTTCGGCCTGATGCAGAAGTACGGCACCGACGTCGACGCGGTGCTCGCGGCGCGCGCCGAGGCCGCGGCGGAGCTCGACGTGCTCGACACCGCCGAGCTCGACCTTCGTTCTCTCGGCGCCCGCCGGGAGGCCGCCGAGTCCGCACTGGCCGCCTCTGCCGGCAGGCTCTCCGAGCGCCGTCGCCAGGCTGCCGAGAAACTGGCGCGCGCGGTGAACCGCTGGCTTCCGCGACTCGGGCTGCCCGGCGGCAAGCTCTCCGTGGCGCTCGATGCGCTGTCCGAGATCCAGTCGCACGGCGCCGAGAGTGTTGCGTTCCTCGTGCAGATCAACGCCGGCATCGAGGCCCGTCCGCTGGCGCGTGTCGCCTCCGGCGGCGAGCGGTCGCGCCTCATGCTCGCGCTCAAGGTGGTGCTCGCGCGCCAGGACGCGGTGCCGTCGCTCGTGTTCGACGAAGTGGACCAGGGCATCGGTGGGGAAGTGGGCGCTCAGGTCGCCGAAGCGCTCGGTGAGGTAGCTGCCCGGCACCAGGTGCTGGTCATCACCCACCTGCCACAGATCGCCGCACGCGCCGATCAGCATTTGGTGGTCACCAAGCGTCCGCGCGGCGGTATCGCGACCAGCGACGTCGCCCGCGTATTCGGCGAGGATCGCGTGCTCGAGCTCGCCCGCATGCTGGGCGACGCCGAGGGCGATGCTGCCCGCCGCCACGCACGGGCGTTGCTCGACCAGCCGGCCGCGCCTGCGAAGCGCGGCACGAAGTAGCGGGCACCCCGTGGCCGACGACGTCGACGAAAAATTCCGGCTCGACAAATGGCTCTGGGCCGCGCGCTTCTTCAAGACGCGCGCGATCGCGTCCGATGCCATCGAATCGGGCAAGGTCGAGGTGAATGGCGAGCGGCCCAAGCGCGGCAAGGCGGTGAAGGTGGGCGACCGCATCCGCATTCGGCTCGGACCCTACGAGCATCATGTGGTCGTGCGCGCGCTCTCGGCGCGCCGGGGACCTGCGGCGCAGGCACAGCTGCTCTACGAGGAGACCGAGGCCAGCCTGCAGGCGCGGACGCTGCTCGCGGAGCGGCTCAAGGCCGCTCCGCCGCCGCTGTTCACCGAGAAGGGCCGGCCCACCAAGAAGGAGCGCCGCGACCTGCGGCGCCTGAAGGACGGCGAGTGGTAGCTGCCGCTACCAGAGCTTTGCGTAGAGACGCACGAGCATGCGGATGGTGCTCGCTTTCGTCACCAGCCCGCCCGATCCCGTGATCACCGTGTCCCAGTACCAGCCGGCATCGATGGGCGCGTGCGCCTGCGATCCGGCGCGTCCGGCGATTTCCGAGTAGTTCACGCCGGCGGAAAACAGCAGGGCCGTGTGGCCGGTGCCCTCGCCGAGCACGGCGGGATCCACGCCCGGCACGGCGGCCCCGGTGTAGCTTGCTCCATCTGCGCTGCGATGGCGGTACTGCACGCCCAGGAAGATCGCGAGCGGCCGCGCGAGGCGGAAGAATGGCGTGACGCCAAGGAAGAGCTCGTCGCCGGGATCGAAGGACACTTCGGCGCGGCTCGTCGCCGGCACGAGCAGCGTGCCGGGAGCCGCCACGCGACGGACGCTCGCGGCGGAGAGTTGCAGCAGGTAACCGCCCGTTACGCGAAGCCCGACGTTGCCCCGCCCGAGGTCGGCCGCCCCCAGTATTTGCACGTCCATCTGGCCGTCGTCGCCCGGAGCGGGAAACGCCACTTCGGGATCGGCCTTGATGCCCGTCGGCAGGCGGACCAGTCCTTCCACGGCGAGCCGGAACCCACCCAACCCCTTGCGATCCCAGTTGTCGACCAGGGTGAACGCGCCGCCGAGCTCCACATCCCCCAACCCGACGCGCTTCTCCCGCGAATAGGAAGTGTACTGGTAGGCGCCGGCAGGATCTGTCGCCAGCGCCGCGATGGACTCGTAGCTGGCGTCCGTGGCGGCCGGCAATGGCAACGGGGTAGCAAAGCTGGTGACGCCGAGCGAGCCGCTCAGCGTCTGCTGCAGCGAGGTCACGCGCCCGGAAAGCGTGGTGCCCGCGCCGCTCGTGCCGATCGGCAGGTAGGGCGATACCGTGCCCGCATCGAGCATCACGGCGCGCAAGCTGTCGCGGAAGGCGATACCGCCTGCCAGCGTCTGCTCGGCGAGCGCGCGCTGCGTCGGGTCGGCGTCATAGGCGCCGCCGGCGAGATTACCCTCGAGTGCGAGCAGCCCGGTATCGAAGTCCGTGAAGAAGGTCTCGGCGGCACCGCGGCCGGCTGCGGTGCCCAGGCTGGGGTCGGCGGGGTTGATGCCGGCATCGCCGGTACCGGCGGCGACGTTTGCCGTTCGGCTGCTCGTGGCGTACACGAGGGGTGCGCGCGCGAAGAGCGTGATGCGATTCGACAGGCCGATGCCGAGCCCTAGCGCGCCGAAGGATCGCGTCTGGTTGGCGAAGCCTTCCGACGCACCCAGATTGAGCTGGTAGGACGTCGAGCCGATCAGCACGCCCAGTCGGCGACTCGGCTCGGCGAGTACGGGCAGCTCGGCCGGTCCCAGGGCCGCCGCGGTGAAATCGGCCCCGAGGTCTTCGCGGGTGCCATCGGCAAAGCGCGTGGACGCGCTGCCGAACTGACCCTGCACCTCGACGCGCAGCATCCCTTTGGGAATGCCGAGCGGTGGCAGCTGCGCCTGCAGCAGCGAGGGAACCATGCACCACGCGAACGCGGTCGCGAACCGCCGCAAGGACAATCGAGCCTCCGGGAGTAGCCGGGCATGACCGACGGACGTCGAGCCGCCGCGCGCGCGGTCGCGCTCTTCCAGAACACTTGGCGCACCCGACCCTCGGTGACCGCCTCGGCGCCCGGCCGGGTGAATCTCATCGGCGAGCACGTCGATTACAACGGCGGACCGGTCCTGCCCGTGGCCATCGATCGGCGCACGGTGGTCGTCGCCGCCCCGGCGAAGTCATTCGAGTTCGTCTCCGAGCTCGATCCGGAGCGCGTCGTGCGCACGCCCGAAGAGTGTCGGAGCGCGCACTGGACCGACTACGCGCTGGGCGTGGTGCGCGAACTCGCCCGGCTCGATGCCGCACCCCGAGGCGCCCGGATCGCCGTGGCGAGCGATGTGCCGGCGGGTGGCGGCCTCTCGTCGTCGGCAGCGCTCACGGTGGCCACGGCACGCGCGCTTTCGCGGCTCGCGCGGGTGGCGCTCACGCCGCGGCAGGTGGCCGCGGCAGCCTTTCGCGCCGAGCACGACTTTGTCGGGGTGCGTTGCGGCACCATGGACCAGGTCGTCATCGCGCATGCGCGTGCAGGCACCGCTCTGGCCTACGACTCGGGATCGGGCGCGTTCGAGCGGGTGCCGTTCGACGCGCCGCTCCGGCTCGTGGACACCGGGGTGCGCCACCGGCTCACCGGCGGCGGCTACAACCAGCGCCGCGCGGAGTGCGAAGCGGCACTCGACCGGCTTCGTACCCGTTGGCCGGGCCTGCCCTCGCTGGCGGCCTTGCCGCCGACCGAGCTCGACTCTGCCCTCGGCATGCTCGAGGAGCCGCTCGTGCGACG